>NZ_JABVBF010000142.1 GCF_013344765.1 Acinetobacter lactucae | reverse complement strand
ATTTAATTGATCAAGACTTCCAAATAAATTGGGAAAAACTCTGATCGGCTTTTAAACTATTTTCAACTGCCTGCGCAAGTTGACGAATAATACTTTGTGTTTCAATCTTTTCAAACCAGTCTTGCTCTTCATCAGGATTGGCAGAGATTTCACACATCAAATGCCCATCATAGTCTGTTTTCTGGCAAGTAATAGATAATGGCAAAAGATGATTATCAATACTCACTTCTACTTTTTCATGTTCATGCACAATATGCTGCGCATCAAAACCATAATGCCCCAATTGCTTAAACAGTAAAGCTGCTACATATTCTTGTGTGATATGGCATTCATTTGGTGGATGATCAAGCACCCCATGTTGTGGGCAACTGGCAATAAATTGTAATTTTTTCATCCTTTGTCCTAACACTTTTATCATTATCTACGCTTAGCATAAGCAATAAACAAACAGCAGCCAAGCCTTTAGCCCGCTGCTGCCGTTACTATTGTGTTAGCAATTATAAAATGTGTTAGGTTAAAAGTTATTGGCTAACTTCTATCGTTAAGCCTGCACGATTCGCCAACTCAGTGAAAGTTGGGAAACTTGTTGCAACGGTTTCAGTCCCTTGAATGGTAATCGGACCAGAAGTACGAAGCCCCGCCATACTAAAGCTCATTGCAATACGGTGATCATGGTGAGATTCGATTTCACCACCAGAAAAGATTGGTGACCAGTCTCCTGACTTACCTTTGCCTTCGATAATGATGCCGTCATCAGTTGGCGTACAGTCAATACCCATGATTTTTAAGCCGTCTGCCATAACCTGAATACGGTCAGATTCTTTCACGCGAAGCTCTGCTGCACCAGTGAGTACAGTTTGGCCTTCAGCACAAGCAGCCGCAATAAATAGAGCTGGGAATTCATCGATTGCTAAAGGTACTTGGTCTTCAGGCATATGAATGCCTTTAAGCGTGCGTGAACCTTTAATATGGATATCAGCAATAGGTTCACCACCAGCAATACGTTCATTTTCAACAGTGAGGTCAGCACCCATCTGTTTTAAAATTTCGATTACGCCAGTACGGGTTGGGTTAATCCCTACCGCCTCAAGCACAACATCTGCACCTTCAGTAATTGCAGCACCCACCATAAAGAAAGCAGCAGATGAAATATCAGATGGAACCTGAATATCAGTACCTACTAATTTTCCGCCACCAACAAGAGAAATCTTATTGCCTTCGGTTTTAACATCATAACCAAATGCACGAAGCATGCGCTCTGTGTGGTCACGAGTTGGTTCTGGCTCAGTTACCGAAGTTTCACCTTCAGCCCATAAACCAGCAAGTAAAATACCCGACTTCACTTGAGCAGACGCCATCGGCAAGTCGTATTGAATGCCTTTTAATTGCTGGCTACCCGTAATGCTGACAGGTGGTGTCCCTTTCTCACCTGTAGTCTGGATTTGCGCACCCATTAAACGTAATGGTTTAGCAATACGCTCCATTGGACGTTTAGAAAGTGACGCATCACCAGTCATCACTGAATCAAATTTTTGTGCTGACAACATGCCTGAAAGCAAACGCATGCTCGTTCCAGAGTTACCCATATACAAGGCACTTGCTGGCGCTTTTAAACCATGCATGCCTACACCATGAATAGTCACTTCACCATTTTTAGGGCCTTCAATGCTTACGCCCATATCACGGAAAGCTTGCAAAGTTGCCAAAGCATCTTCACCTTCAAGAAAGCCAGTTACATGGGTAGTGCCTTCGGCAATAGCACCAAACATAATGGAGCGATGTGACACAGATTTGTCACCCGGTACGGTAAATTTACCTTTAAAAGCCTTATTTCCCGGTAAGATACTGAATTGCTGTGTCACCTTATTTTTCTCCATTAAAGGTTTTTTGGCTAACATATGATTGAAATGCTGACGTGCTGCCTGAGCATGGCCGAGTAAACCCATTAATGCATGAGAATCTTCGTTTTCAATCAATTTTCTAAGTACGGTAAGTTGTTTCTCGAAGCCATCTACAGCATTTAATATCGCTGTTTTATTAGCAAAGAAAATGTCATGCCACATTTGGGGATCACTAGCCGCAATCCGTGAGAAATCACGGAAACCACCTGCTGCATAACGGAAAATATCAAGATTATCTTCACGGTTTGCAAGTTGCTCGACCAGATTAAATGCCATCAAGTGCGGTAAATGACTGGTATGCGCCAAAACTTCATCATGCTTGGCAACATCCATACAAATCACTTCAGCTTTGGCTGCTGACCAAAGTTGAATCAGTTTATCAATTGCCCATTCTGCACTTGTTGGTAATGGCGTCAAAATCACTTTGTGATTTGCAAATAGATCGACCTTGCCTGCATGAACGCCCGTGTGTTCACTACCAGCGATAGGATGTCCCGGTACAAAACCTGCTGGTAAATCTTCACCGAATATAGCTTTTGCTGCCTCAACGACATTACCTTTTGTACTTCCCACATCGGTTACGATCGTGGTTTCTAACAAATAAGGTTTAATTTGCTCAAGCACTTTTTGAGTGGCACGCACCGGCAAGGCTAAAACAACCAAATCGGCCCCTTTCACGGCTTCAACAGGATCAGAAAATCCTTCTTGTATTAAGCCAAGTGATTTTGCATCTTCTAAAGTTTTCTGTGAGCGTGTAGATGCCACAACAGTTGTAGCCAACTTTTCGGCAACAATAACGCGAGCTAAACTCGACCCGATGAGTCCTAAACCAATAAATGCAACTTTTTTAAATAGGGGTTGTGACATAACTTCAACTTTGCTTTTGCTCAAAGTGATTTAAACCTTTGAGCAATTTGTTTTTTAAGCATAATGACATGGCCATTTTGATACATGTCATTATTCCAACATGAGTAATTAGAGAACGGCAGCAGGATAAGAACCTAAAATACGAAGCTCTTTTACCATTGGACGAATATCATTGATTGCTGCAGCAACATTTTCTTGATCGATATGGCCTTCTAAATCGATAAAGAATACATAGGCCCATTTTTCAGGTAATGCTGGACGGGTTTCAATACTTGTTAAGCTAATATTATGTTTTGCAAACGGTGCTAAAATTTCTAATAAAGCACCTGCACGGTCATGTGCTGAAATTAATAACGATGTTTTGTCATTGCCACTTTGTGGAATTTTTTCACGACCAATCACTAAGAAACGAGTGGTATTTTCCGGATTATCTTCAATATTGCTATGCAAGATTTCAAGGTTGTACATGCCTGCTGCAATATCTGAAGCAATCGCTGCTGAATGCCATTCATTACGAATACGGCGTGCAGCTTCTGCATTTGAGTTTAAGGCAACACGTTCAACACCCGGATAATGCGCGTCTAACCACTGGCGACATTGAGCCAAAGTTTGTTGGTGTGCATAAATCTGTTTAATACTGTCTTTACGTGTATTTTCAGAGACTAGGAATTGATGATGAATACGTAATTCAACTTCACCAATCACATTTAAATTCGATGTTTTAAAACAATCTAAAGTATGGTTCACAATACCTTCAGATGAGTTTTCAACTGGCACCACCCCGTAATGTGCACTACCCGCTTCTACTTCACGGAACACTTCATCAATAGTTGGTAATGGACGAACAACAGCATCTTTACCAAAGTGTTTAAGCACAGCTGATTGAGTGAAAGTCCCTTCTGGCCCTAAAAATGCGATACTTTGCGGAGCTTCTAAAGCAAGACAAGCAGACATAATTTCACGGAACAAACGCGCCATAGTGACATCAGACAAAGGCCCTTGATTGCGTTCCATAACTTTACGTAAGACTTGTGCTTCACGTTCAGGACGATAAAACAAAGGATTCTCTTCGGAAGCAAATTTAGCTTTTGCAACAGCTTCGGCAAGGCTTGCGCGGCGATTTAATAATTCTTGAATCTGTTGATCTACACTATCAATATCTTCGCGAATTTGTTCCAAACTAAGAGAAGTCGTTTTGTTTTGATCATCGTTGATCATTAGAATGCAGCCTCAGTAAAATCATCTTTTAAACGAGAGTATAACAATAGTCTGCTTTGATTTGTTAGGCAATATGGCTGTAAGAGCTTTTTTCATTAACCTTTTTGCGCACATTTCTTTGATCACTTTATTTGATAATGATTTTCATTTATTATTTGCATAATAAATTTTATTCTTCCCCATTATGCATAAGTCATTTTTCTTTTTATCTTTAAGTTTTTTATTAAGTACTTTAATAAGCTGTTCTGTTTTGGCTCAAACGTCTGTACAAAATCAATCAAAAATCGTTTTTCAAAATAATCAGGCACAATTTCAAATTAAATCTCAACATACAGGTCATGATTATCTTATTCAAATTTATAAACCGCCCGTTGCCCCTCCACAACATGGCTATCCTGTACTTTATATTTTAGATGGGAATGCCACTTTTCCAAGTGCTGCCAATATTGCTCAGTCGATTGGCGCTGGTTCTACCAAATTAGGACTAGATCCGCTCATGATCGTAGCGGTTGGTTATCCTCAGCAAAAAACCTTTGATGTGCAAAAACGTGCTTATGATTACACACCAAAACCTTCCGCCGAATTCCATGCACAAGGTAAATATAAATATGGTGGTGCTGACAAGTTCATCAATTTCTTAAATGATGAACTCAAGCCTGCAATTGCACAACAGTTTCCAGTTAATAGTCAACAACAGAGTCTATATGGGCATTCTTTTGGAGGCTTGTTGGTTCTTTATCATTTTTTTCAAAAGCCTAATGCATTCCAGCGTTACTTTGCTGCAAGCCCTTCTCTTTGGTTTGATCAAGGCATGTTATTTCAAAAGTTAAATCATTGGCAAAATCAAAAACAAAGTAATTCTCCGATGCTTTTGACCACAGTCGGTACACATGAGCAAGGCGGGCCTCGTACTCAACTTGATAATAAATTTAACGAAACAGATTTCTTTAAAGCTCTGGAAAATAAACGTTCAGATCAATTTAGTTATTGGCATTTTTATAACCCTGCTGAGCAACACATTACAAATTTGTATGCAAGTCTACCCAAAGCACTTATGTTTGCTTCATGTCAAACTCTAGAAAGCTGTAAATCTTTATTTGATGAGCAGAAATAGAAAACAGCTCAATAAAAACTTACTCGATTTTTAAAAGTTGAGCTCGTCTCAATGTCCAGATTAGCTATACTGTCTAAAGATGCCATAACAACAGTAAAATAGAATGAATAAAATTATTGTCTTAAGCCTACTTAGCTTCACCAGTTTCACTTTAACAGCTTGTGGTGGTTGCCCAATAATTGCAGGATGCAATGGTACAGATCCCTCTCCATACTATATGACGACTGCCAGCAATCAAGTTCGTGGTGTGCCAATTCCAGCCCAGACTAAACTCACCTACAAGTCACAACATTTTAGGCAGGAATTTCAGCAAACACATGCCTTAAAAGAGAAAAATTTAACAGCTATCGCATTACCAGAAAATACGGCAATCGTTTGGGGTGGCATGCCAGTAGACAAGTTTATACAGTTTTCTAATCCCGAAATGAAAGGATTTTCCGTCTATCCAGCACGAGGATTTAAAACAGAATTATCAAATGAATTTTTACGTTTATGGAAAAGCTGTGAAAGTGATTTAAACATTAACTTAAAGAATCCAAATGACTGGTCATTTAATCCTGAAAATATGGAAATAAGGGGTTGTGGTGTGGTCTTTCAAGAACGTAGTGAATACACCGAAGATTCATTTCGTCAAGATGAAGCAGATGAGTTTTTAAGAAAGATGAATCATGCATTACAGCAATTACCGAAACAACAAAACTATCCTGTCATTCAACAGAAGACTAAATAGTTAAAAACAAAAACAGCCTGTTCTAAGACAGGCTGTTTTTAATCTGCTTAATTAGGCTTTGCCAATTAATCCACGTGCTACGATTTCTTTCATAATTTCATTTGTACCACCGTAAATACGTTGGATACGGGCATCTACAAAGAAACGTGAAATTGGATATTCAGTCATATAACCATAACCACCAAAGAGTTGCAGCAAATTATCGGCGACTTTCATTTGCATGTCAGTGCTGAAGCTTTTAAGTGCCGCAGCTGTCTCAACATCTAGCTTGCCTTCTTGATATAGAGCAACATTTCTCTCATAAAAAGCCGCTGTAGCAAGCTCATCAATTTTTGCTTGTGCTAAAACAAAACGAGTATTTTGAAACTGTGAAATGGGTTGGCCAAATGCATGACGTTCTTTTACATAAGCAGTTGCCAAATCAATTGCACCACGAATAGCACCAATTGCAGTAGATGCAATAGCGGTACGCTCACGTGGTAACTCTTGCATTAAGTAAGCAAAACCCTGCCCAGCTTGACCGAGTAACTGGTTTTTAGGAACCTTAACATTGTCAAAAAATAGCTCAGATGTGTCTTGAGAATGTAGGCCAATTTTGTCTAGATTTGTGCCTTTTTTAAAGCCTTCCAGATGAGTATCTGCCAATAATAATGACACGCCTTTTGCACGCGCTTGAGGATCAGTTTTCACTGCAAGTACAACAAGATCAGCATGCTGTCCATTTGAAATAAAGGTTTTTGAGCCATTTAATAAATAATGGTCGTCTTGCAAAATGGCGCTAGTACGCATTGATTGTAAATCTGAACCCGCTCCTGGTTCCGTCATACCGATTGCACCAACCACTTCACCTGTTACCATTTTCGGCAACCAGTATTGTTTTTGCTCTTCTGTCCCGATGTGCAAAATATACGGAGCAGCAATTTCAGAATGGCAAGAAATCGCTGTTGATAATGCACAAAAACCAGCACGTGCAGACTCTTCAACTAACATTAATGAATAATAGGTTGGTACACCGTAACCACCATATTCTTCTGGCACATCCACACATAAAAAGCCATTTTCGCCCAGTTGATTCCAGACAGAGCGTGGCATAATGCCTTCGCGTTCCCATTGATCATAATGTGGAGCAATATGCTCATTCATAAAACGTTTAAAATTATCACGGAATAATTCTAAATCTGCATCGTATGCCAACATAATATTTTCCTTCAGCTTTATTGTTTTATCGAATCTCATTGCTGTGCATGCTAATCATTTTTTAAGCTGCTGTCATGACATAGCTGCTCATTAAAACTGTACTTTTCAGTCAGCCAATAAAAAAGGAAGCCAAAGCTTCCTTTCTTTTTATAGGTTTATTTGAATTAATCTAGACCTTCAGCGACTTGAGGAGTTTTTTGTTCCATCATTTTTCTGTCGACTTCATCTGGATTATTTAAAGCATCATTCAGCTTATCTTTATCTAAAGCACCGACCCATTTTGCAACAACAATCGTTGCTAATGAGTTACCAACAAGATTAGTTAATGCACGTGCTTCTGACATGAAACGGTCGATACCTAAAATTAATGCCAAACCTGCAACTGGGATATGTCCAACAGCAGACAACGTTGCTGCCATAACAATAAAGCCAGAGCCTGTTACCCCCGCCGCACCTTTAGATGAGATTAAGAGTACTAATAACAAAGTGATCTGATGTTGAATATCAAGCTGAGTATTCGTTGCCTGAGCAATAAAGATTGCTGCCATAGTCAAATAAATTGACGTTCCATCTAGGTTAAATGAATAACCTGTTGGAATCACTAAACCAACGACAGACTTTTCACAACCTGCAATTTCAAGTTTACGTAACATGCGAGGCAAAACAGATTCAGAAGAAGATGTACCAAGTACAATTAATAACTCTTCACGAATCAGGCGAATCATCTTAAGGATACTGAATCCACTAATACGGCTGATTGTACCCAAGATTAAGAAGATAAAGAGTAAGCACGTAATATAGAAGCAGATAATGAGCTGCCCTAATTGTACGAGTGAACCAACGCCATATTTACCGATAGTGAATGCCATTGCACCGAATGCACCAATCGGAGCCAATTTCATGACCATATTCACAATGTTAAAGAACACGTGCGCAACTTGATCAATAAATTTTAAAACTGGGCGTCCTGCATCACCTAACTTATGTAAAGCAAAACCAAAGAGAATTGCAAAAAGAAGGACTTGTAAGATTTCACCATTTGCAAATGCGCCAACCACCGTATCAGGGATGATGTGCATCAAGAAATCAATGGTAGATTGTGACTCACCAGAACTGACGTATTTTTGAATGCCCGAAGTATCAAGAGTGGTAGGGTCAATATTCATCCCTACACCCGGTTTAGCAATGTTAATTACAACAAGGCCAATTAGAAGTGCAATTGTTGAAACGATTTCAAAATATAATAACGCAACGCCGCCAGTTTTTCCGACTGACTTCATGCTTTCCATGCCAGCAATACCGCTTACCACGGTACAGAAAATAACTGGAGCAATGATCATCTTGATCAAACGAATAAAGGCATCACCTAATGGCTTGAGTTTTTCACCTAACCCCGGAATATGCTGTTCGACACCATTGACAATTTGCGTTGAGCTTGGAGAAAAATGCCCTACCAAGATACCCGCAATAATCGCAATAATCACCTGAAAATAAAGTGATTTATAAATCGGTTTTTTAGCCATAACTTTACTTCAATCTATATTTCCAAGTCCGTTGGAAATACCAAAATGAAACGTCTATTCTTTACGAATACACAGCCCTAACCTTTCACATTAACACCGCAAAAGGAAAATGGTTTTTTGTGAACAAAAAACCTTCCTACTACCTCAATGAAAACAAAATTGCTGTTTTCTAAAACAGGAGAATACCTGAAGTTTCTAACCACTTTGAGTAGCTAGAAATAACCTCTTACTTTTTCAATAAAAAGCTGAAGATATAGGAGAATCACAGAAAATTATGATATGAGTGCTCAAAAAAGCACGAGAAAGTTTACTCGAATTAAATAACGATTCGGTTAATTTTTTGGCTAATACGCATAAAAAACACTCAGGCAGCCCTAAGACTTTAGTATGAGAAACACTTTTGATATTTTTTCAGC
>NZ_JABVBF010000141.1 GCF_013344765.1 Acinetobacter lactucae | reverse complement strand
AGTTTTAATGTTTTGATCTAACATCTGTTTTTACTCCAATGCATCCAAATTCTTTCAATAGATGCATAGTACGTTAAAACATAAAATAGGTGAAACAGTATGTTTTTATAGATTTGATCGGTTTTTTAGATTTTATTATTCACGTCTATTAAAAGAAGCCAACCTGAACTCATCCCAGCGCAGGTCGGCAAACTGGTTAAACTAGAGTAAGACCACACCAAATACAGCCCCAGCAATCAGGACATGTAAGGGATGAACCTTTTTAATTAAAGATAATAAAGTTGCAACGACGACCATAATGACAAGTAAAGTATTTATGGCAGCTGCCTCAGAAATAATCCAAGCACTGGCAAGAACAGTTCCCACGGTGACTGGTTGTAAAGCAAGCTGCAAAACACGGCGCCATTTCTTATCTTTAAATTTTGACCAGCCTCTCATCACAAATACAGTAATAAGAGATGAAGGTAAAAATTTAGCGGTAGAGGTCACGAGTAGACCTGACAACCCTGCTACATGCCACCCTACCAACGGTACAATCATCATGTTTGGACCGGGTGCTGCTTGGGCCATAGCAAACAATGCACTAAATTCTTGTGCCGTCATCCACTGGTGAATATCAACCACTTGCCGCTGCATTTCGGGCAAAATTGTATTCCCGCCACCAAATGCAATAAGAGACAATTGAGTAAAAATAATCGCTAAAGTAAGTAGAACTGCGCCCATTACACACGTCTCCAAATAATGGCTGAATAAAATGCCAACAAAATCAGCATGGTCAAAAGCAAAGAGATTTTTAGAAAAGCAATGCTGACAATTGCAGCGACAACTACACAAATCGCTAATGGATTACGTAACAATGGCTTAAGCATTTTCAAACCTGTTGCAACCAGAAGTCCAGCTGCTGCTGCTGCTAACCCTTCGAAAAGATGCTTCACCATTAAATTATCTTGGAACTGCTCATAGACATAGTGTAAAAGTACAACAATTATCGTAGGTGCAAGGATCAGACCAATGAGTGAACTCACTGCTCCACGAACACCGCGAAACTCCATACCAATCGCAACCGATAAATTGATAATATTGCCGCCCGGTAAAAATTGACACAGACCAAGCAACTCAGTGAATTTTTCAGGGCTTAACCATTGTCTCTGCTCTACAATAACCTTGCGTGCTAAAGGCAGCACGCCACCGAACCCAATTAAACCTAATGTTAAAAAACCTAAAAATAACTCTGTGCAGGTGGGGACACTCTCCTTCTGCACGGCAATCTCAACATGGTTCATTTTCGTTACTTTTCACTTTATCTGACCAAGATAGAATGATACTTTTGTGATATATCTACAAATGCTTTTATTTTCATTAACCATACCATAAAGGTATTTCTATGCTCGATTTAAATAAGCTTCATGCCTTTGTTGTGGTGATTGAAGAAAGGAATATTACGCATGCAGCAAACCGATTGTTTATTCAACAGCCGCCTTTAACGCGTTTACTCAAAAAACTTGAAGAAGAACTCGGTACTCAATTACTTATTCGTCAACCGCGTGGCATTGAGCCTACAGAAGCAGGCTTAGCATTATTTAAAGAAGCACAAATTTTACTAGAGCATGCGAGACATATTCCCAAATTAGTCCAAGATGTTAGCCAAGGTAAAACGGGACAACTTAATATTGGTTTTACAAGTTCCGCAGGTTTGCATCCGCTTATTTCACTCGTATTACGCTCATATCGAGAAATATATCCAAAGGTACAAACCAAACTTGAAGAAGCAGGCAGCCAAAAACAATTAGATCGATTAATTTCAGAGAAACTTGATATTGCTTTTTTAAGAGCACCGATCAGCCGTGATATTGGGTTAAAACATCTTCATATATTAGATGAACCAATGATGGCAGCATTGCCTATAGGCCATCCACTTACACAAAAAGAAAAAATTAGCTCAAATGACTTGTCAGATGAAAATTTTGTTTTATACCGTCGTTCTTCAGGACAGGGGTTATACGACAATATTTTATATAGCTGCTATCAGGCAGGTTTTAGTCCACGCATTATTCAGGAAGCACCTCGACCTACCGCTACATTAAATTTAGTCGCTGCTGGAATTGGTATAACGATTGTGCCAGCCTCAATGCATAATTTTTGGGAACATGAAATTGTATACCGCGAGTTTGATGATTCAATAAAACTGAATGCGCCTCTTTACTTAATTACAAGAGAAAATGAAAATTCAGCCAAAGTGGCAAACTTTATTGAATTATTACAGAAACTATTACCGACAATGATTTAATCTCAAAAAATACTCAATAAAAAGTGCCCTAACTAGAGCATTTTTTGGGATGAAACTGTTTATTTTTGATTTACTCGTTTTGATAGTTCTTCTGCCGATTCTTTCCGTTCCGAATAGCGATCAGTCAGATATTGTTTTTGCCCACGTGTTAATAACGTGAACTTATACAACTCCTCCATAACATCAACAATTCGATCATAGTAAGAGGATGGTTTCATACTGCCATCTTCTTCAAACTCTAAAAAAGCTTTAGCAACTGAAGACTGATTGGGGATAGTAATCATACGCATCCAACGTCCTAAAATGCGCATTTGATTAACCGCGTTAAAAGACTGTGAACCACCACTGACTTGCATAACAGCTAAGGTTTTGCCTTGAGTTGCCCGTATTGCCCCGCCAGCTAAAGGAATCCAATCAATTTGAGCTTTTAAAATTGAACTCATCGCCCCATGACGTTCAGGCGAACACCACACCATACCTTCCGCCCAAGCCAAAAGTTCATGTAACTCTTGTACTTTTGGATGATCAGTTGCTGCATCTTCAGGTAAAGGCAAACCTTTAGGGTGAAAAATTTTGACTTCGGCACCTAGGTATTCAAGGATACGCCCAGCAGTTAGCACAGCAAAACGGCTATAAGAGCGCTCACGGTTAGAACCATATAACAATAAAATACGGGGTGGATGTTCAAGCTGCTGCGCTTGGATCTGTTTAAATGTAGGCTTCTCCAAAAGGTTTAGCTCTACATTTGCTAAATCATTATTAGAACTGTTCATCTGAGAAATACTTTTTCTTTAACCAAAGCGAAACTGAAACGAGTGAAATTAAAACTGGAACCTCAACTAATGGTCCTATCACTGTAGTAAATGCTACAGGTGACGCTAAACCGAATGTGGCAATGGCAACCGCTAATGCTAATTCAAAGTTGTTTCCTGCTGCTGTAAATGAAATGGCAGTTGTACGTGGATAATTATTCCCCATACGCTTACTCATAAAGAAGCTAATGAAGAACATCACCACAAAGTAAATCGTCAGTGGAATCGCAATTCGCAGTACATCTAAAGGTAAGCTAACCACATCGCCACCTTTTAAGCTGAACATGGCAACAATAGTAAACAGTAATGCGATCAGACTTAACGGGCTAATTTTTGGTAAGAATTTAGTTTGATACCAATCTAAACCTTTTACTTTCACTAAAACCAAACGTGTCACAAAACCCATTAAAAATGGGATACCCAAGTAAACCAATACAGCATGGGTAATAGTCCAAAAATCGACATTAATGACTTGTCCTGCCACACCAAAATACGGCGGCAAAAAGGTTAAGAATAGCCATGCATAAGTGCTAAAGAATAAAATTTGGAAAATACTGTTAAAGGCGACCAAAGCTGCAACATATTGGTTATCCCCACATGCTAGCCCATTCCAAACCAATACCATTGCAATACATCGTGCCAAGCCTATCAAGATTAGACCTGTCATATATTCCGGATAGTTATGCAGAAAAATAATTGCTAAAGCAAACATTAAGACTGGAGCAATTAACCAGTTTTGTACTAAAGACAAAGCGAGTGTTTTCTTATCTTTAAATACTTCTGGTAAAGCTGCGTAATCTACCTTTGCCAAAGGTGGATACATCATTAAAATTAAACCAATCGCAATTGGAATATTGACGTTATCTACACTGAGCTGATTTAAAGACACTGATGCTTGAGGAAAGAAAACACCAATTGCTACACCTAAAGCCATAGCAATAAAAATCCATAGCGTTAGGTTTCTATCTAAAAATGATAGTTTAGATTTGGCCATGTCATTCTCTTTAATCAATGTGTGAGATTTGGTTAATTTCGTTAATAAGATGCGAACGGCTCAAATGTGCAATATCTAATGCAAATAAAGCATCTAAACGGCGGTTAATATGATCTACAGTTTCTTGGAAAGCTTTTAATTTTTCTTCTTTCGGTAAATCCAAGTGAGATGGGTCACTTAAGCCCCAGTGTGCTTTGATTGCACCACCTAAATAAAGTGGACATGCCTCTTGTGCCGCAGAGTCACAGACTGTAATCACAACATCTGGTTGATACTGCTCGCAGTCATCAATGGTTTTGCTCCATAGCCCATCTGTTGAAAGACCTAAGTTTTCAAGTGTTTCAATGGTTAATGGATGTACCTGTCCTGATGGTTTACTGCCTGCGCTATACGCCTTCCAACCTTGTGGTGCACGACTATTAAATAAAACTTCTGACAAAATGCTACGGCAACTGTTTCCAGTACATAAAAATAAGAATTTCATGGTGTTACTCACAATAGGTGGAAATAGACCCTAGCTGACCAGACAATGGTTTCATTGCATCGTCATCTTGCTGCGCCAAAATATTCAAAATGTTGTTTGCCCAGATCGGCAGTTCAGGATTAACGCTGTAATACACCCATTGCCCCTGTCTTGAATCAAGAAGGATGCCATGGGTCCGTAATAGGGCTAAATGTCGGGAAATTTTTGGTTGGCTCAACTCAAGCTGTTCAGTTAGCTCGCAGACACAGATATTTTGTTTGCTCTGAACTAACTTAAGAATGTTTAACCGAGTTTGATCAGAAAGACACTTAAAGAAATCGACTTGAGTGATCATATTTGCAGCCAATCATATTCGTTATTTCAAATATACGCATATCCATATATAAATGCAATATCTTAATTCAACGATGAATTTAATATGACTCAACCAGTGAAAATCTATCATAACCCTGCTTGCGGAACATCACGAAATACATTGGCACTTATTCGTCATGTAGGGCTTGAGCCTATTGTTATTGAATATTTGCAAACGCCTCCAAGTAAAGATGAATTAATTCAACTCATTAACGATTCAGGCTTAACTGTACGCGAAGCAATTCGTAAAAATGTTGATCCCTATAAAGATTTAGAGTTGGAACAAGACCATTGGACCGATGAACAGTTAATTGATTTTATGGTGCAGTATCCAATTTTAATTAATCGCCCATTTGTTGTAACTTCAAAAGGTACACGACTTTGCCGCCCTTCTGAAATTGTTTTAGACATTCTAGATTCACAAAACTTAGGCTATTTCGCAAAAGAAGATGGTGAAGTAATTATTGATGAACAAGGCCGTCGTATAAAATAATTGAAGATCCTTATTAATATAAAAAGCTAAATAGCATGACACTATTTAGCTTTTTTGAATGAATAGGCTAAAAATAGGATTTGATAAAAGGAAGAAGTTGCTCTCCGACTACCATGCCTAATAAACCGACTAATGCAACAAGAGGCGGAGCTGGTGACTTAACATTTAAAACATAATATAAGACACCAACAAGTAGCCCTACAGCCAAAGATAACAAGTACATTTTCATCGTACATACCTTAGAAAACCAAGCCATTTAAAGCGGCAGGCCCCCATAATGTTTATTTAAAATGCGAAACAAGAACACCCGAGTGCACCCCAGAAAGATTTTTTATCTTTATCATTTACAGGCACGTCAAGCATCCAAGCGTGGCTATGTCCATGCATGCCACAACTGCTAGCACATGCACACAAAGCACTTTGTGACTGTAATGATTGATTGGAAGGTGCATTACGATTTTCAGATAAACGCCACTGACCACCAAAGCGCTTTACTGGCGACCATGTTGGAGATGCTGGCGGTAACGGCGGATCGTCTTGCTTAAACTCTGCGCCTGCATATACCACTTTACCACCTAAAATAGTCAGTACAGACTCAATCCATTGGATATCTTCTGCTTCAACTTTGAAGTAGTCATCAGATAGTACGACCAAGTCAGCAAGTTCCCCTGCCGTTAGTGAACCTTTGATATCTTTTTCACCCGAAAACCATGCGGAACCTTTAGTCCAGAGTTTGAGTGCTGTTTGACGATCTAATAGATTTTTTTCATCATACAGCGGTAAACCACCGACTGTTTTACCAGTACTTAGCCAATACAAACACACCCAAGGGTTATAGGATGCAACACGAGTCGCATCTGTTCCCGCACCCACAGGAACATCGAGTTCTAACATTTTCTTAACTGGTGGCGTTGCCTGAGCAGCCTCGGCACCATAGCGTTTTACGAAAATCTCACCTTGATATGCCATACGGTGTTGAATGGCGATACCACCACCCAACGCACCAATACGTTCGATATTACGCTCAGATACGGTTTCGGCATGGTCAATAATAAATCGAGTTGCAAAAGGCTGTTTTGAATTGACGCGCTCAAATACATTCAGCAAACGATTAATACTTTCATCATAGGTTGCATGAATACGGAATGGCCATTTCTTTTCAGCCAAGTGCTCTACAATGGCTTCGAGTTCGCCTTCCATTTTTTCTGGTAAATCTGGACGTGGCTCATAGAAGTCTTCAAAGTCACCCGCAGACCACGTCAGGTTCTCACCTGCTCCATTCATTCTAAATAATTCATCACCATCGCCCGGAAATGTCATTTCTGTCCAACGGCGATAATCATCAAGCTCTTGACCTGCCTTCTGAGCAAATAGGTTATAAGCAATTCGCACTGTCATTTGATTTTGATCGTGTAATTGCTTAATCACATCATAATCTTCAGGATAGTTTTGCCCGCCGCCACCCGCATCGATTGCAGAAGTAATACCTAATCGATTTAGTTCACGCATGAAATGACGAGTTGAATTGACTTGATCTTCAACGGGCAATTTCGGTGCTTTACCTAAGGTCGAATACAAAATCATAGCTGATGGCGTTGCGAGCAACAGTCCTGTTGGCTCACCCTTTTCATCTCGTACGATCTTGCCGCCAGGCGGGTCTGGTGTGTCTTTGTTAAAGCCCAATACATCAAGCGCAGCTCGGTTCAACAAGGCGCTAGCATATAAATGTAAAACAAATACTGGAGTATCAGGAGCGGCTTTATTAATTTCTTCTAAAGTCGGTAAACGCTTTTCGGCAAACTGGAATTCAGTCCAACCACCTACTACACGGACCCATTGTGGAGCTGGCGTATTATCTGCTTGCTCTTTAAGTAAGCGTAGTGCATCCGCAACGGATGGTACACCTTCCCAGCGCAGTTCCATATTGTAATTTAGGCCACCACGAATAATATGCAGATGACTGTCATTTAGACCCGGTATAACGCGACGACCATTTAAGTCTACGACTTTGCTTGTAGGTGTTGCGAGCTTCATAACCTCATCATTTGTACCCGTACGCACGACTTTACCATCTGCAATCGCTATTGCTTGTACTTCGGGGTTCTGAGGATCTAATGTTGTGATTTTACCGTTTATGAGTATGAGGTTTATTTCGGTCATTCTGAACTCCATTCTTGTGAATTATCGTTCTAAAAAATAAAGGCATATCTGTATTAATATCACTTAAATATTGAATACTAGACATGCCTTTACCTAAATCAGTTCTGTTTTTATTTTGCAGAAACTGGTGCAAGTACTTCGTGCTTTGATGTTGTACGTTCAGGTGCCTTATGAACCATCGTATAAGCATAATCCACACCCATACCATAAGCACCAGAATGCTCACGTACAATTGCCATAACTGCATCATACGTATCACGGTGTGCCCAATCACGCTGCCATTCAAGTAACACTTGTTGCCAAGTTACAGGAACGACACCCGCTTGAATCATACGTTGCATGGCATAGTCATGTGCTTCTTTCGATGTACCACCAGAAGCATCCGCAACCATATAAATTTCATAATCACCTTCAAGCATGGCGCCAAAAGCAAAGGTGTTATTGCACACTTCAGTCCACAAACCTGAAACAATCACTTTTTTACGATTATTTTTTGCAAGCGAATCCCGTACTTTTTGGTCATCCCATGAATTCATTGAAGTACGTTCTAGTAATGGAGCATCTGGAAATACATCTAAAAGTTCTGGATAGGTATGACCAGAGAAGCTTTCAGTTTCGACCGTAGTAATAGTGACAGGAATATTGAATGTTTTAGCTGCTTTTGCTAAGCCTACAGTATTATTCTTTAATACTTGGCGATCTATTGACTGTACCCCAAAAGCCATTTGTGGCTGATGATCAATAAAAATAACCTGACAATTTGTTGGTGAAAGTTGTTCTAAAAGTGACTTATTCATGGGTAAACTCCATTATTCCTTATGAGTAATGCATTAAAATTGCTTACTGGTCATTATCAAAACAGATAAAAATGTAAAAGCATAGACAGCAAATCAGCACGAATCTGTATGCTGTACGAATACAATAAAATCAATGATTGCTTTTTAATTTTTATAGTTTAATCATTGATATATATTTTTTTAACTTTTGCTTATCCATGGATCGATTAGACTGTATTTCCACTTTTGTAAGTGTCGTAGAACATGGGAATTTTAGTAGCGCAGCCAGAGCACTCGACATCTCTCGTGACTTAGTGGCCAAACGTGTTTGCTACCTCGAAAATGACCTAAAAACTACTCTGCTAACCCGAACCACAAGACAGATGAACCTCACCTCTTGTGGAGAAAAGTTTTATCAGCATAGCAAAGTCATTTTAAGTGAGTTTGAATGGGCTGCCTACGAAATTAGCTATAACCAACAGTACCCAGAAGGCGAACTCAAGCTTAATACGCCAATGTCTTTTAGCAATATTTTTCTTCAAAATATCATTTCAGACTTTATTGAGAAATATCCCAGCATAAAAATTGATTTGTTCATGACAGATCAGTTATTAGA
>NZ_JABVBF010000140.1 GCF_013344765.1 Acinetobacter lactucae | reverse complement strand
GTACTTACTACTCACGAAAAGTCAGACAACACATGTTAAAAATTTTAGGGCGTGATAATTCCATTAATGTTCGCAAAGTCTTATGGCTGTGTGAAGAATTAAATCTTGAATATGAGAGAGAAGATTGGGGAAGAGGCTTTCGCTCTGCTCAATCACCTGAATATTTGCAATTAAACCCCAATGGTCAAATTCCTGTTGTTTTAGATGGCGATTTAGTCCTTTGGCAATCCAACAGCATTATCCGTTATCTGGCGAATGCTTATGACAAAGAGCATCAGCTTTACCCTACTCAAGCGAAAGAAAGATTCTTTGTCGACCAGTGGATTGATTGGCAAGCAATAGAGCTGAATAACAGCTGGACTTATACGATTATGTCTTTACTTAGACATTCACCAGATCATCAAGACCCAAACTTATTACAGCAAGGTATTCATGACTGGAATCATCATATGCAGATTCTCGATCAACAACTTGCAAAAACCCAAGCCTATGTTGCTGGTTCACAATTTAGCTTGGCCGATATTCCGATTGGTCTGTCTGTACAACGCTGGAAGGCCACTCCTTTTGACCATCCAACACTTGAACATGTCGACCAATACTTTGAACTGTTAAATCAACGTGCGGGTTTCTTAAAATGGGGAAATAACGGTGAACCTTGATTTTTAACTAACCTTTAAGCTGAGTGATGGCGCTTCACGATGCCATCACTTAAAAGTTGATAAACCTGTTTTAAATCATCTCGATTTGCTTGAGCTAATAAGCCTTGATGCATCGTCAAGATGTTTTGATCGCCTCGCATTGCAGGCCCTGTTTGCATTTGCTTTGGATCATTTTCAGTGGCTTTTTTTGCTGTTTCCACAATTAAAGGATAGAGCAAGCTAAAGTCGACCTGCTCTTTATCTACAACCTGCTTTGCCATATCAAAACAATAGTTACTAAAGTTACAGGCAAACACAGCTGCTAAATGTAAAGTTAAACGTTGTTTTGAGGTGTATTGATACACTCGATTACTTAGGCTATTTGCTATATTTAAAAGTAGTTCTTGATCAGTATCTGTTACCGCTTCGACAAATAATGGTGTTGCGTGCCAATCAACTTCTCTTTCAAGGCTAAATGTTTGTAATGGGTAAAATACCCCTGCTTTTTCATGCACATGACTGATAACTTCAATATCTGTACTACCAGAGGTGTGAACCATAAGTGTTTCAGGAAATAATTCATGAACCTGTTTTGCAAGGTCAGCAATAGCGCTGTCTGAAACTGCCAGAATAATTAGCTCAGTCGGTTGAAATTCGCGAAGAGACTGACATGCTTTTGTCTGAATTTTCTCTGCAAATTTTTGGGTTTTCTCAAAATCACGCGCATAGACTTGTACGATGTGATGACCTTGAGCCAAAAGTACTTTTGCCAAATGAAAGGCAACTCGCCCACTTCCCACCAAACTGATTTTCATATCAATCCAACACTATTTATTTCAACAAAAAAGCTTCTCAAAATGAGAAGCTTTTTTCAAATTAAAATAACTAATTTTTCATAAATCAGAACTATTATTGAGCTACTGAAAACTCGATACGACGGTTTTTAAAACGCCCTTCTTCTGTTGTGTTCTCTGCAACTGGTTGATCAGAGCCATGGCCTTGTGCAACTAATTTAGACCCATCTACACCTTTAGATGTTAAATAGTCGACCACAGCTTGAGCACGACGTTGTGATAAAGCTTTATTTGCCGCAGCATTACCAGTCGAGTCAGTATGACCACCCACATTTAATTTTACATTAGTCACTTTACTCAAAAGTGTTGCAGCTTGATCAAGAATGGCTTTGTTATCTGCTGGAATATCGCTTGAGCCACTCGCAAAGTTAATGATTTGCAAGTTAAGCGCTTTTACTAATGCATTAACATCGACATTATTCGGATCAATTGAGCCTAGAGCAGTTTGCGAAGCAGTTAAGCTATTACTTACAGATTGCTCAGCTGTTTCTGGTGCAGTAGAAACAACCTCAGTGTGAGGAACAAGTGCTTTTACTTTTGCGGTTAATGCTGCTAAAGCTGCTGCATCACCTGCTTTCAAAGTAATTTTGTCACCTATCCATTCTAAAGATGCATTTGGCACACCTTTTAATGCACCAAGTACTCCTGCAAGTGCATCTTTGTCTGTAAATCCAGCCGCATAGGTTTGACTACTATCCACATTACAATCTTGAGTTGATGAGAAAACCTGCTTAACTTGAGTTTGTAGTGTTGCTAAGAATCCTTGATCGCCAATACCTGCCTGACACTGGCTTACAGTACCTTTATCATCTGTGCTTAAAGTTAAACTTGCGGGTGCAGCGGCGGTATTAGCCTCAACACCACTAGCAGCCATCGGCTCTGGTGCTGGTACAGCTTCTTTATGCTGGCAAGAACGCCATAACCAAGCAATGATAAGCCCCAAAATAATTAAGGCAATAATAGGGAGGAACCCACGAGATTTACCCGTTTTTTCGCTAGCCGCAGCTAGTGGCGGAGCTGTTGAAGTTGCATGTGTAACTGAAGATAAACCTGCACCAAGTCCTAAAGGCGCTAATAGACCTACTGCCCATCCCGGTAAATGCGAACGAATTGTTTCTGCATGCTGACGTAAATAATTCACAATACTCTGTTGATCATTTCCGGCAACGTCTGAAATTGCATTAAGGCTGGGTTTAATTGCACTGTTGAGTGTGCTTTCGATTTCATTATTTGGCGCTGTACCACTTAAATGTGTCAGTACAGTATTCTTGATTTGGTCATTATGAGAAAAAAGGTCTGATAACGAGGGGGCCAAACTGTTTTTTAATTGTCCGATAAGATCAGGTTTAGCAGCTAACAATGAAAGTAAAATTGGATAAAACTTAGATAAAGCATTCGATTTTTCGCCTAGGTATCCATCCTGTTCATCTAATAATATTGAAGATACTTTTTCTTTAAGCAGTTCTATAGGGTTTATCGACATTGGTTATTCTCCCGAATTTTATACGTCGTAACCAGCAACTTTTGATTATTCAAATACTTCTCTTTGCTGATAGTTTTTATTCTAATGTGCGTTCAACCTTTTGTTGTCTTTTAAATAATTTATATACAAATTTCCATCTAGTATTTACAAAACAGGCAGATCTTATTGATCTACCTGTTTATATTTTAAATTTACTTTAAATAAGCATTTTATCAGTTAGCAAAAGTTTGAAGTACTTTACCTGTAAGGTTTTGACCCAACAATGGAGTATTTTTCCCTTGTGATAAAATCGTGTCTTTGCTTACTGTCCAGCTTAATTCAGGATCGACTAATACCCAACCTGCTTCATCTTTCCAACGCGTAGTCATATTGGCAACCTGTGCAGGTATGCTAGTCACTTTTTCAACCCACTCTAAAGGTTCAAATAAACCTTCATTGATGAGCTGAATGCCTAAAGATACATAAGTATCAAAGGCGGTAATACCCGGTTGAGTTTCAGCAAATGGCGCCATTTTTGCTGAACTACTTAAAGGCTCATGATGCGTACAAATTGCATCAATCACGCCTTCTTTTAAGCCTTGACGTAAAAGTTCTTTATCTTGCTCAGAACGCAATGGTGGACGAACATGCGCAAGCGAATTGAAACCATCAGTTAAGTTTTCAGTTAAATGCAACTGGTGCATGGCGACATCAGCAGTCACAGGTAAACCTTTTGCTTTTGCAGCGCGGATTAATTCAACCGATGCACCACAAGACAGCAAACCAAAGTGAGCTTTTACGCCAGTTGCTTCAATCATAAGCAAATATTTCGCAATCGCTACAGTTTCAGCAATTGCCGGAATCATCGGCAGACCTTGGCGAGAAGCAATAAAGCCTTCATGTGCACATCCGTCTTTAGCAATCTGAGGCTCTTCAGCATAAAATACGACTGTTAAACCGAGACCCGCTGCATATTCCAAGGTACGAATAACTACATCATCATTTTCGAAAGCAGCATTTGCATTAGAAACAGCCGTACAACCACCCTTTTTTAGGCCTGCCATATTTGCTGGTTGTTTACCATTTAAGCCTTGGGTTTGAGCACCAATGATATGCATGTGAATACCACCATCATGCCATGCCTTTTCAACCAAGCCATGAATGAGAGCACCATTGTCTTGTACAATCGGCTTTGAGTCAGGCGGAGTAATGACATGCAAAATACCATTACCACGTGCTGCCTTGCCTTCCGATTTCAATGTCCCATGTTGCTGTTGACCCGGTTCACGCAAACGCGCGCACAAATCAACCATGGTTGGCATTAACCATTTGCCTTGGCCATCAATGGTTTGTTCAACGTGCTCAACTTGCGCAACCAACTTGCCATTTTCAATATATACAGTTTGTACGCTGTCTGTTTTTTGGATTGGGTCTAACACACGTACATTTTCAATTTTTACAATACTCATGTGATCCATTCCTTACAACGTAATCGCTTCAATTAAACCTTGCTCTTGGAGTTGGCCTTGCATTGATAAAGCCAACACAGCCATACGAACTGCAATGCCATTGGTTACTTGTTTCAAAATAACCGACTGATCTCCATCAGCAACACTTGAATCAATTTCTACACCACGGTTCATTGGTCCCGGATGCATCACAATACAGTCTGGTTTAGCTAAACCAAGACGTTCTTTGTTTAAACCATACATTCTGTAGAATTCAGACTGTGAAGATAATGCTGGAGAGTCAATACGCTCATTTTGAATACGTAAGGCAATAATCACATCACAGTCAGTAATGCCTTCATCCATCTTGTTGAACAAGCGAACATGCTCTCCATATTCAGAAAAGCCCACTGGCAATAATGTATTCGGTGCAATCACGCGAATGTCTTTACAGCCCAATGTTTGCAGTGCAGCCACATCAGAACGTGCAACGCGAGAGTGTTTAATGTCACCAATAATGGCAACGCTTAAATCTTCAAATGGTTTTTTAGTTTCACGGCGAATGGTGAGCATATCAAGCATTGCTTGCGTTGGATGCGCATGACGACCATCCCCTGCATTAATAATCGCAACCTTTGGACATACATCTTTAGCAATGAAATGTGCAGCACCCGAAGATGAATGGCGAACAACAAAAATATCTGCCGCCATTGCTTCAAGGTTCCAGAGCGTATCGCGCAGAGTTTCACCTTTTGATGTACTTGAACGTGCAATATCAATGTTCAGTACATTGGCAGACAAACGTTTTGCTGCTGCTTCAAAAGTAGTACGGGTACGTGTGGAGTTTTCAAAGAAGAGATTCATAACCGTCAATCCCTCTAAGAGCGGACGGTTAATTAAATTATTATTATCATCTAAAAAGCTTTGTGCGGTATCTAAAATCTTAGTGAGGTTTTCTTTTGAAAGTCCCTCAATCGTTAAAAAATGTTTTAAATTTCCGTCTTGATTGAGCTGAACCTGGCTCGGCTGATGCAACGCTGCAATATGCATAATGGATTCCTATGGGTCGAATCGCGAAAACGTGCATAGTGTAGCTGAATTCCGCTCTTTTCGCAGAAGAACTTTACAGAATAAGACCCTAAATTGACCAGAAAATTTAGGGCCTTGGTCTGGATTATCTTAAGGCACCAATATAATGGTGTGGAACTTGTGCCCGATAAATGTCTTCGGCACTAATCTCCGAGTCTTCGTCGGCCTTAACAACAGCAATTTTTTCTTTTTGAGAAGGCTCAGGTATTGTATCAACCAAAGATTTTAATCGTTCAACACATCGTTTTAATTCATCATCTTCCGATTCTAGTGCTAGCGTAATGACATATTTTGCATAATCTTTATTTTGAACAACGTACATTGCATCTATTACGCGCCCCGTTACCCTACGCATTCGTACATATATTTGTGTAGCCGCTGAGAAAGCATCTGCATTAGCAATAAAACCATTCCCCATCATGTCTTTCATTTATAATTACCCCATCAATCTAAAATAATAAAGGTGGTTAAAAAAATAGCTGTATTTGTTAAATAAATAACCATTGATAAGATTGAGTTAGCAAAATACATACCACTTTTATTGTATTAATCTTTAAAAATCAGTTTATTGGTTGGATTATGAAAGGTTGCAATAATTTAAAAACCTTTACACATCAAAATAAGTTAAACTTTGCATCGTTAATATTTATATGTTTTGGTCAATCGAGTTTATGAATACCTCTTTACGTTTAAACCACTATTGGATTACTTGTGCTGATGGTTTAGAAGCCCTCTTACAAGAAGAAATAGAACAGCTTGGCACCAAAGTGACAGAACGTAAAGCAGGACGTTTAATCATTGAAGGGACGCTTGAACATGCTTACCGCATCTGCATGTGGTCGCGTCTTGCTTCTCGTGTTTTACTTCCTATTCATACCTATGAACTCGAACATACACACGATGCACGTGATGTAGCAGAAGAGCTCTATGAAGGTGCGATTAGCTTTGACTGGTCACTTATTTTTGCACCACAAAGTACCTTCGCAATTCGCTTACATGCAGAGCGTGAAATTAAGGTTAATACTCAATTTGCAACGCTTAGGGCAAAAGATGGTGTAGTCGATTCCTTTATGGAAGCTGTAGGTCGTCGCCCAAGCATTGACACTAAACAACCGGAAATTACGTTATATGTTTTAGCAGGTAAAACTGAACATACCTACTGCCTAGATTTATCTGGTGATTCATTACATAAACGTGGCTACCGTCGTTATATGACGGATGCACCAATTAAAGAAAACCTTGCTGCGGCAATTTTACAAAAGGCTCAGCTTCAACAACGTAAGCCAGAGATTGTGCTCGACCCAATGTGTGGTTCAGGTACATTTATTATTGAAGCATTAATGATATTGACTGACCGTGCACCTGGACTTGTTCGTCGCTTTGGTTTTAATGGTTGGCATGGTCATGATCGCGAACTTTGGCTTTCACTCAAAGCTGAAGCAGCAGAACGTCATGAAAAGGCACTTGAATTACCTTTACCAAAATTTTATGCCTATGATGCAGACTGGGAAGCTATAAAAGCAACTCGTGAAAATATTATTGCGGCGGGCTTTGAAAAAGTATTAGGTCAAATTCAAATTGAAGAACGTACTTTAGCTGACTGGCCTGATTTTGCTGCTGAAGGCAAAACCGCATTTATTGTGACAAACCCTCCATATGGTGAACGTTTAGGTGATAAAGCCTCTAACCGCTCTCTTTATCTTGGTTTATCTGCACTTCTACAAAAACATTTCCCCAATCAATATGCAGCCATTATTGCAGCTCAAATTGAACAGGCCGATGTTTTAGCATTTGAAGCGCCTGAAACCTTACGTTTAATGAATGGTAAGTTACCAATTTATATTCGCTTTGGTTCAATTAAGCCTGAAAAAGTAACTCAGCCATTTTTAGCAACTTGGCAAGCTCAACCTATTGAAATGGAAGAAGCTCAAGACTTTGCTAACCGTTTGCAAAAAAACATGACTGCCTTAAAAAAATGGGCAACGAAAGAAAATGTTTATTGCTTACGTTTATATGATGCAGACTTACCTGACTTTAATGTTGCTGTAGATTTATATGGCGATCGCTTACATGTTCAAGAATATGCACCACCAAAAACGATCGATCCTGAAAAAGCAAAAAAACGTTTTAATTTAGCACTCGCTGCAATTCGTGCTGTTACCGGTTTAAACCGCGATGCCATTTTTATTAAGACACGTGCGCGCCAAACAGGTACAAATCAATATACAAAACAAAGCACAGCTTCAAAACGTTTTATCGTTCAAGAAGGTAAAGCTAAAATTTTAGTGAACCTGACAGATTACCTAGATACAGGTTTATTCCTTGACCACCGTCAAATGCGTTTACGTATCGCTCAAGAAGCTCGTGGTAAGCACTTCTTGAATTTATATAGTTACACGTCTACAGCAAGCTTACATGCCGCTTTAGGCGGTGCTGCAAGCACGACAAGTGTAGACTTATCTAACACCTACCTAAGCTGGTCAAAAGAAAACTTCGTTTTAAATGGTTTAACGGTAGATCATGCAGATGAACAGCATATGTTCTTTGCGAGCGACTGTTTTGAGTGGTTAAAAGAAGGTCACGAACAATACGACCTTATTTTTATCGATCCACCGACATTCTCAAACTCTAAAAAGTTCTACGGTACTTTCGACGTCCAACGTGACCATGTTTCACTCATTAAGCGTGCAATGAACCGTTTAAACAGTGAAGGAACGCTCTATTTCTCAAACAACTATCGTGGTTTTGAAATGGACGAAGAGATTGAAGCTATTTTTCAGGTTGAAGAAATCACTTCTGAAACCATTGGCCCTGATTTTAAACGTAATCAAAAAATCCACCGTGCATGGAAAATCCAGCATCCTGGTCTAGATCAGTATTAATAAGACTAGAGGTTATTATTACTTCACGGTAATAATAACCTCACCATGAACATTTTTTGATTCAAAATCATATTTGGTAAAGCGGTCTGCTCTTTCGGGTAACGCGATCATTTCTAGTTTCTTCTTTTCCTTACTATCTAGCACATGATTTTGTTTTTGTTCTTGATACGGAGAAAGTACGCTTGTTCTAAGTGCATCCCATCGAACTTGTTGTAAATAATTATCCCCTAACACCTGACGTGCTTGTTGTTGTTCTATCATTGGTTTCTTAGCATCGTCTTGAGCTTTCGCAATAATCACAGGTAAAGCTGCATTCACCGCTCCAGTTTGTGTCGCCAAAGCCCCTTCACTTAGAGGCTGCGCAGCCCATACATTGATGGGAAGTAACATAAAGCCCAAAACACACAGCGCAGGTCCTTGTTTGTTGTTCATTGCATTTATCCTAAATTGTTATTGTTCGTTATATCGAACAAAATTAACAATTTTTTAAACATGTCGCAATGTTATAAATAGACTTCCCGACAATTAACATTGATCATTTTAAAACCGGAAATATTTCACAAGCATTTAGTGAATATTCAAGTTGTTTTATAGATTTTTATTTCAGACTTGTATGACACTGCTAAATCACTTACTGTAATTTTATAATTTATC
>NZ_JABVBF010000013.1 GCF_013344765.1 Acinetobacter lactucae | reverse complement strand
AATGTCAGGTGGGGGCGGAAATTTTGGATCAGGTAGCTTTAGACCTTCAACAGACCATGAAATAACTTGTGAAAACTTGAATATAGCTATAAGTATTGTTAGGCCTGATTTTAGCGTATTCGATACGCAAGAGTTAAATGGCATTTTACTAACAATGTATGCCGAAGATGGGGCACTAGTATTTGAATATAAAGACAATTTAGTTGGCTATGGAGCTGACTCCTTAATTGGTAAGTTAATAGAGTGTTTAGAACAAGGTTATAACTACACTGCTTTAATTAGTAGCTTTGAATGGGATTCATTTATACGAGTTAAAGTACAATGAAAAATAATATTACCGTAGTAGGAGGGCTTTATAGAGAAATTTCACCAAAATCGGATTTTTTTTTAGGTTCTGGGGGAAGAGCTGCTTTATTTTTAGCGGAGCAGAATATAGATGTCAAATTTATAACATGTGCAACCACACTAGCTTGTAAATCATTTCAAGCTAGTAAAAGAGGATTTATTTCTAGTAATAGCAAGATTGAAATTATCAATCAAGAAACTGAATCAGATATTTCTTTTGAATATAATACTTATTTATTTGACCCATTGATTATTGTTTATGAAGGTTTTTATGAAAGAGAAGTTAATTTAGATAACTGCCTTTATTTTGGTATGTTAAATGCAAATATAAAGATTAAAGCTACTAATAAAGTTGTTTATGACCCGCAGAACACTTCACAACCAAAGAAATTTAATGAGACTGGATCTGTTGCGGGAGAACTAGCTATTGTTTTAAATGAACATGAAGCTAAAGCGATGGTAGGAAGCTTAGAAACTTCAGATTTGATAAGAAAAGTAAAAGAAGTTAATAGTGCGGATATTGTTGTTCTAAAAAGGGGACCTTATGGAGCTCAGGTATTAGTAAATGATGAAATCTCAGATATTCCTCTTTTCTTATCTAATAAGTTTAATAAGATTGGCTCAGGTGATATCTTCTCAGCTTGTTTTGCATATAGCTGGATAATAGAAAACTTAGACCCAATAGAAGCAGCTTTAAAAGCTTCAAAAGCGGTATCAGTATATGTAGAAACCCAAACTTACGAAAATCTGTCGATTATTTTAGATCGTACTTTTGTTGAATTGGATCAAAAGAATATTGCAAGAAAGATTTATTTAGCTGGACCATTTTTCTCAATTTCTGAGTTATGGTTAGTTGAGAAGATAAAGGCGATTTTTGAATTATATAATATTCAAGTTTTTTCACCATATCATGCAGTTGGTGTATCTAATAATTCTGCCCAAATTGCTCAAGCTGATCTTCAAGGTTTAGAAAATGCAGACAATATTTTTGCTATTTCAAATAATTTCGACCCCGGTACTATATTTGAAATTGGCTATGCTAAAGCGTTAAAGAAAAAAGTATTTATGTATTTGAATTATACAGCAAAAAAAGACTTAACTATGTTTGAAGGAACGGGATGCGTGATTTCAGATGATATAGATTTTCTAATATATAGGGCGATATGGAATCAATGAAAAAGTGCCTTTTATTATCTGGTGGTATTGATTCTTTTTGTCTGGCTTTTCTTCAGAAACCAGATATTGCAATAACCATTGATTATGGTCAATCAGCTGCTGAAGCGGAAATTAGATCTTCCGAATTTGTATGTAAGAAGCTTGGAATCATCCATGAAATTATCAAGGTTGATTGTAGCCACCTAGGAATGGGAGATCTTAGCAATAATCCAATGAGTAAATACAATGAGTTCTCAGATTGGTGGCCTTATAGAAATCAACTCTTGATTACTTTATGTGCTATGAAAGCAATACAATTAAATATTAATGAGATCATGATTGCCTCAGTGGCAAATGATTCATCTCACATTGATGGTTCACAAAGATTTATAGACTGTATTGATAATTTAATATCTCTTCAAGAAGGTAATCTAAGGATCACTGCTCCAGTGAATCATTTAACTACAGCAGAGCTTATCAAAGCATCTAAAGTGAATTTAAATGTATTAAAGAGTTGGAGCCATAGTTGTCATAAAGCAAATTATCCATGTGGAAAGTGTAGAGGATGTTATAAGCATTATGAGTCTTTAGAACAAGCCGAAAACCTTATGTAAGTATGAATTTCTTTCTGATTTTAGCTAAAGAAATAAGATTCTTCATTGAATTTAAATGCTTAATAGAATTTAGGCGTTGTTAGGGATGTAAAAATTATCAATATTTGTTTGGCTATTTTTAATATTTTAGCCAATAAAAAAGCCTAAACTGATTAAGTTTAAGCCTCTTTAAATTTGAATTCTGGCGGTGAGAGAGGGATTCGAACCCTCGATACGCGCAAACGTATACACACTTTCCAGGCGTGCTCCTTAAGCCACTCGGACACCTCACCAAGGCGTGCGATAGTAACTAAAAAAACGAGTTCTGCCAAGATTTAAGACGAGCATTACAGAAAAAAAATAATAGAGGTGATAAGATTGCGCTAAAAATCATATTGGTTTATTTATACAATGCAAAATACGGCCAAAAAAGCGACCTTGCCTGCCACGGCTTTGGCAGCTCTTGGGGTGGTCTTTGGAGACATCGGAACAAGTCCGCTCTATGCCTTGAAAGAATCCTTCCATGCTGCTCATGGGTTGGGAATTCAGCCTGAAAACGTATTAGGAATTTTATCCATTATTTTTTGGTGCTTAATGCTGATCATCAGCATTAAGTATGTCGCCATTGTCATGCGTGCAGACAACAATGGTGAAGGTGGAATCATGGCCTTACTCGCATTGAATTTGCGTAAAGCCAAAATTGCCGACAACAAAAAAATTTACATGATTGCTATTGGTTTTATCGGGGCATCACTGTTTTTTGGTGACGGTATTATTACCCCAGCCATTTCGGTACTCTCGGCAGTAGAAGGTTTGTCTATTGCAACCGATGTGTTTGACCCGTTCATCATGCCAATTGCGATTACCATTATCATCTCGTTGTTTTTGGTACAAAAACACGGTACGGCCTTTGTTGGTAAGTTTTTTGGCCCGATTACGATGGTGTGGTTCTTATCGTTAGGATTATTAGGCCTTCACAGCGTCATTCAGACACCTGTTGTTTTAGGCATGTTTAGTCCGCATTGGGCGATTCAGTTTATTTATCACCATCCAGTCATGACCTTTTTTGTGATGGGTGCTGTGGTATTAACGGTAACTGGCGGTGAAGCCCTTTATGCCGATATGGGGCACTTTGGACCAGTACCAATTCGTATGGCTTGGTTCTTTGTCGTGTTGCCATGTTTGGTTTTAAACTACGCAGGACAAGGCGCATTATTGCTCAGAGACCCAGCAGCAATTGAAAACCCATTCTATTTATTGGTTCCGCAGTGGGCACTTTACCCAATGATTATTATGGCAACCATGGCAACCGTAATTGCCTCTCAGGCCGTAATTTCTGGGGTGTTTTCACTTGCACGCCAAGCGATTCAATTGGGTTATTTACCACGTTTAAGTATTAAACATACATCTGAGTCTGAAGAAGGTCAGATTTATATTCCTTTCTTAAACTGGTTGCTTTTAATTGCAATTATTATCCTGATTTTGATTTTCAAAAGCAGTTCGAACCTTGCAAGTGCGTATGGCTTAGCTGTGACCCTGACGATGCTATGTGACACGATTTTGGTTGCTGTATTTATCTACTCAGCTTGGAAGTGGAGCCTACCAAAAGTACTACTTCTGATTGTTCCGTTCTTTGCTTTAGAGGCGGTATTGGTCGGTGCAACTTCTCTTAAAATCTTGTCGGGCGGTTGGGTACCATTATTGATTGGTGCGATTGCAGTGACCATTTTAATGACATGGAAACGTGGTCGTGAGCTTACATTTGCAAAGCTTGAACACGATACTTTGGCTTTAGATTTGTTTGTAAAAAGTATTGGTAATAGTGTGCACTGGGTGCCGGGCGATGCAGTATTCATGACAGGTACGCCAAACGTTGTTCCGCATGCCATGCTCCATAACATCAAGCACAATAAAGTACTGCATCAACGCAATATCTTAGTGACTGTAGTGATTGAAGATGTGCCTTATGTTGAGCCTGAAGAGCGTATTACGACAGAAACTTTAGCTGAACATTTCTTCCGTATTAAAATCTTTTACGGTTTTAAAGATGAAATGAATGTACCAAAAGCACTTATGCAAGCTTACGAGCAGTTAGGTCTTGAATATGATTTGATGCATATCAGCTTCTTTATTTCCCGCGATCGTATCGTTCATTCGGTGGGTGATGGTATGTCTCCATGGAGAGAAAAACTCTTTATCTCGATGCAGCGTAATACCAGTCCAGTGAGTGACTTCTACCAAATTCCGACTAACCGTGTAGTTGAGTTGGGTAGTCAAATCGAAATATAAAAAGTTGATGCATAAAAAACCAAGACAGATGTCTTGGTTTTTTTATGGTTTCGATTATTGAGCTTGCATAGGTGCATCTGCTGGTAATCCACCATCTTTTGCCATCGGGTCTGCCGACTGTGTTGGATCTGCCGGAGGTGGTGGCATGTTTGGATCTTGTGGCGCAGGAGCTGCTTGGTTCGGTGCAGGTGGTACCGCATCAGTAGGTGCTGCTGGTGGTGCCATTTCACCGCCCGCTGGTGGCGCAGGTGGAATGTCTGCCGGAATCGGAGCACCTGTTGGTGCTGCGTTTGTTGGTGCAGCAGAAACTTGCTGTACTTGTCCGCTATTGACTAAATCGCTAATAGAACCAGGTTGGCCATTTACAGTTGTGGTTACTTTCGCTTTAGACAAGCTTTCTAAAGTGTCGCCTGGTTGGACTGCTGGTTCCGCCATAGCAGCCATACTACATAATCCCGTGATTACGCCAATACCAATAATCTTTGAATGGATCATTAAATGGACTCCGATTATATTTTTATCCAAATTTGTGGAGCTAACCATGTCATAAGCAAACAGTGCTTTTCAACGAAAGATACGCAATTGGCGTAATTCAATAGCCAAAGCCACTCATAATTCCAACAGATTGTTACGTAAGAGGAAATGGAGTTACAAAAAAGATGACCATGTTTTAACCATTTGAAAGATAAGAGATATACTTAAAAAAGCAGGGTTGTTAAGCTGCGTGTGGACAGTGGTATTGATAGAAACATGGCAAGTAAAAAACGTAGTAAAGGTACAAATTCATTCTCTCTAAGTGAGCATTTTGGCAAGATTATTCTTGCTTGTATTGCTGCGGGAAGTTTTGCGATTGCTTTTGGTAGTGAAAAGATTTCGCAGTGGTTTTCGCCTTTAACGACTAATTCGACTTGTCTTAATCAGTTTTATCGTGAAGTTCCACCTGCTTTAAATAAAGAAAGCCTAAAAAAAGATAGTTATCCCCTGTGCTTTAATGGCTTTAATGTTTTGTATTCAGGCATTTCTAAAACACCATTGTGGTCGGCTGAACATTTAAATGCAGAGCGTTTGAGTACCAAAATTAAGCGTGAAGATAACTTCCATGAAGAAACCCGTGTTGCCCAAAGACATCGAGCTCTGTTAAGTGACTATCGTGGTTCAGGCTATGACCGTGGGCATATGGCTCCCAATGGTGATATGCCAAATAAAGAATCCCAATCTGATAGTTTCTCGCTCAGCAACATGGTGCCGCAAGCACCTAAAAATAACCAAGAGGTCTGGCGTAAGCTCGAAGAAGCGACCCGTGCTATTGCCACTAAACAAAAACAAGATGTTTATGTGGTCACAGGTCCTGTTTTTGAAGGCAAACGTCTTAAGACGATTGGGCAGGGTGTAATTGTTCCTACCGCGGTTTATAAAGCGGTATATATGCCAAAAACTGGCGCGATCGGGGCTTACTACGCACCCAATAATAATTCGCAGCAAGTTAAGGTTGTCAGTGTTTGCTATCTTGAAGAAAAACTTGGTATTAACTTATTTCCACAGTTAACAGAACAGCAAAAACGCAATGTTTATCGCTTACCATTAACGGCAGGGTCAGTAAAACCAAATCAGAAGCTAGATTATTTGCATTGGGATGGTGAGAGTCAGTGTGAGCAAGACTTAAATGCCGACCAAATTCAAGCGCTTCAAGACCAATTTAAAAAGCAGAAAACTGGTTCTTCAGAACCAATGGAAGCAAAAGTTCCAACAATTGATGAAGAAACTCGTCAGGCGATTGTGAAACAATTGGTGGAGGCTTTAGTGAACTATTTCCTGCAAATAATGAAATAAGTCGTTTTTTTTATTGTTATTGCAATACCCTAATTGATTAAAATAGAATCCATATACAGATCTGTCTATGGATCTTATTTTAATAAGGACAATAACAATGTTTGCCTCGATGTTTCTTTTTTCTTTTGCAATGTCTATTACCCCAGGCCCAGTAAATACTGTCATTTTATCGACCAGTTTAAATCACGGTTTAAAAAGATCGCTTCCTTATATTTCAGGTGCCACGATTGGCTTCACCTTGCTTTTAATTTTTATGGCATTTGGCCTTCAGAGTTTATTAACTCAGTTTCCTATTGTATTAAAAATTCTTGCGATTTGTGGAACGCTATTTGTTTGCTATATCGGCATAAAAATTATTCTTTCTGCCGCTAATATTTCAATTTCAAATGTTCCTGTCGAACAGATGATTATTCCCAATTTTAAAGATGGGTTCTTATTACAGTGGCTGAATCCCAAAGCTTGGTTGGCTTGTGTGTCTGGCATTACCATGTTTACAAGCATTGAGAACCCGCAGTCTTTGCCGATCTTTATCGTTATTTATTTCTTCACTTGCTATGTGTGTTTATTCTTTTGGGGGTTCTGTGGTGATAAATTTTCAGTGGTGCTGAATCAGGGCAACCGTTTGAAATATTTTAATATCTTGATGGGAGTATTCTTAATTTTATCGGCTCTTTTAATTTTGATCGATTTTTTTTAGATTGGTCGTATTACACTGTGAAGATATAACAACGAGACAAGACCTATGTTTAAGCCATTTGAAAAGGGTACAGAGTCTTCTTCAATTGAAGATTTAACGTTAGAAAATGATGTTGATTGCGTTAGCATTTATGGCAACTTGCAAATTACCAAAGACAAAGTCGGGTTAGAACAGGCAAAGGCCTTACAGAGCTTTTTAAACGATGTGGTTACTGCTTTGGAAAAAGAAGAATTGCCTGAGAAAATTGAACGTCCAGCTGAAAAAGAAATTAATAATCCGTTTTTATAATTTATGCATGTTATGCGTGATGTTTAGCATGGTCATGCCGCCATACAGTCTTTAATATCACGTTATAGACATTTTTTACTTTTGAAAGCCTAAAAGTAAATAAAAGGCTTTGTTGATCAGAGGGTACTTCCGTGTACCCCTGCTCAACAGGTGACATCCATGTCACCTTCCGCGATAGTAGGTTAAGTCTATGAAAAGTTAATCCTTCTCCCCAGCTACCACTTTATAAATAATCGCCCCAATCACAGCCCCTAAAATCGGTGCTACCCAGAACAACCACAACTGACTTAAAGCAGCCGTTTCAGCAAAGAACGCAACACCTGTACTACGCGCAGGGTTCACCGAAGTGTTTGTAACTGGAATACTGATTAAGTGAATGAGTGTTAAGCCTAAACCAATCGCAATAGGAGCGAAGCCAGCAGGCGCACGGCGGTCAGTTGCACCTAAAATAATGATTAAGAAGAACGCTGTAAGTACGACTTCAATAATGAACGCTGAACTTAAGCCAAACTTGTTTGGTGATAAATCACCAAAACCATTGGTAGCAAAGCCACCAACACCGCTAAAGCCTGCTTGGCCTTGAGCAATAATATAGAGAACAAATGCAGCAGCAGTCGCACCGACCACTTGAGCAACAATATAGGGAATTAAATCTTTAACATCAAAGCGGCCACCGACCCAAAGGCCAACACTTACCGCGGGGTTAAAATGTCCACCTGAGATATGCCCTAGAGCATAAGCACCGGTGAGTACGGTTAAACCAAAGGCAAGGGCTACACCTGCAAAGCCAATACCAAGTTCAGGGAAAGCTGCGGCTAATACTGCGCTACCACAACCACCAAAGACTAGCCAAAACGTACCTAGAAATTCAGCAAAATATTTATTCATTGTGATTACTCATCTATTTAATCTATTTTAATTAATGTGAAATAAGTCACAAAAATTTGAAGCATGTGACTATATGAAATTTTTGTTTTCAGTGTTGTTTTAATCAAGAAAAGATTTGTAAGTTTTGGTAGGTTATTCTTTGTCTAAAAAATGATCTCGCCATTGTTGTGGTGTTTGATTGGTCCAATGTTTAAATGCTCTTTGAAAAGCACTTTGTTCTGAATAACAAAGCAAAAGTGCGATCTCTTGTAAACTTAAATGCGGATCTTTTAAATATTCGGTTGCGAGCATAAAGCGCACTTGCTGAACACGTTCCTGAAAGGTGGAGCCTTGTTGTTGTAAGTGTCGTTGGAGCTGTCGAACTGACAGACCTAATTGAGCAGCAATATGTTCAATTTGATATTGATTCTTTTGTAAGCCAGTCAAGATTGAGTGCTGTAAACGTTGATCAAGTTGGGTCGAATTTGGTAATTGTTCTAAAAGCGCTTGTGCTTGTTGAACTAATAGCTGCTGTAAGGTGTGGTCGGCGCTGCTAAGCGGCTTATGAATTTCAGTAATGGGAATGAGTAACTCTGTACGCGGTTGGCTAAAACGAACGGGACATTGGAAGTATTGTTCATAAACCCTGATATTTTTAGGTGCAGCATTTAAGAAGCGTACTTCATATAAATGCACGTCTTCATGAGACATAAAAAGGCGTAAGAACTGAACCACCAGTGCAATCGCGATTTCATCTGTCAGCTGAGTAGGGTGTAGCTCGGTTGCTTCCCAACGAATAGAACCATGTCTTCCTTGTAACTCAACCACTAAAGGGCTTCCGTCATAAATCAGACGGTGAAAATCATGATACCGAATTAGAGCCTCACCTAAGTCATCGCAAGAGAGAGCAAGGTAGGCAATAATACCTAGGTGTTTGGGTTGCACATATTTGGCAATTTCTAGACCTAATCCGGGCTTTGGGTCCAGTTTATAAATGACTTCTAATAGGTCACGCCAAACGACGTAGTCAAAGCGTTCCAGATTTTGAATTTGCTCTAATTGTTCTGGAATGGCTAACTCATTGGCTTCACAGTAAGCCTTTAAAAGATGTCCCAGCCCTCCATAAACCGAACCCGTATAATTTTTCAGTTGTGGCATCCTTAACCACCTCTTTATTGTCGTGATTTGTCAATGAAACCATAAATTCTGGTCAATACCAAGCATAACGAATTTTATATTATGAATAAAAAGAAAAAGGAGTTAGGTGATGTTAAAAGGGTTTATTGCTGGTATTGCGGTTGCGAATGCTTTCGAATGGGTGGCACACAAATATATTTTGCATGGCGTACACCGTGCCGGAAAACCACGTTATAGCCCTGTGCCCAAAAGCATGGAATCCCATTGGGCACACCACCGTGAAGTGCGCAAACAACATTTTCATGATGATTGCTATGTGGAGGGCGTTGGAAACTGGCGAACTAAAAATGAGTTAATTTCACTGGCAGTCGTAGCAACCGTTTCAAGTGCAATTTTTTATCCGTTTTCAAAAGGTATGGCACTCGCAGCTTGGTATAGCGCTGGTAATTATTATTATATTCATCGCCGTGCACATTTAGAGCCTGACTGGGCAAAGCGTAAAATTCCATGGCATTACGACCATCATATGAACTCTAATCAAGATGCCAATTGGTGTGTGACCAAGCCTTGGTTTGATTATGTGATGGGAACACGTGTGGTGTCTTCAGCAGATTTAAAAGAACAAAACCCTTTGGGAGTAAGGTTGCCTACAGTGCTTGCTAGACCATTGTCTCAAGCAGTAGAGAAAATCTTTCCTTCAAAATGGGTCGAGAAAAAAGAAAAACTAGAACTTCCTATTGAAGAAGAAATAGATGGTGCTGCATAAAAAAATAAAGGGGCATATCGCCCCTTTAAATATCAATAAGCTTACAAGCGCATTTCAATGCCTTGTTCAGCCAAATATTGCTTAGCTTCTGGAATCGTATATTGGCCAAAGTGGAAAATACTTGCTGCCAATACTGCATCGGCACCACCTTGTAAAATCCCGTCTGCAAGATGTTGTAAGTTACCTACACCACCTGAAGCAATTGTTGGAATAGTCACGCGATCATTAATAGCACGCATTAAAGCAATGTCGTAGCCCGCTTTCGTACCGTCGGCATCCATACTGGTAATGAGTAACTCGCCCGCACCGTAGTCAGCCATTTTCACAGCCCATTCAATCGCATCAATACCGGTTGGTTTACGACCACCGTGGGTAAAGATTTCCCATTTGTTGTCGCCAGTTTTTTTGGCATCAATCGCAACCACAATACATTGCGCACCAAAGTGCTGTGACGCTTCTTGAACAAATTCAGGGTTAAATACGGCAGCCGAGTTAATGCTCACTTTGTCTGCACCTGCATTTAATAACGCGCGAATATCTTCAACCTTACGTACACCACCACCGACAGTTAATGGCACAAATACAGTCTCGGCCATACGTTCAACAGTACGGTAAGTGGTATCGCGTCCATGATGTGTAGCGGTAATGTCTAAAAAGGTAATTTCATCTGCACCTTGTTCGTTATAACGACGTGCCACTTCAACAGGGTCGCCAGCATCACGAATATCGAGGAATTGAACGCCTTTAACTACGCGTCCGTTATCAACGTCTAGGCAAGGAATAATACGTTTAGCAAGCATAGCTTTTTCCAAAAATAATCGCCGTTGGTGAAAGTTCCTACACAGGCGCTACACCTTCATGGAGGGAAGAGGTATTCTATCAAACTTCACAGATGTTTTTTGCAGGTTTTCCATGTCGGTTTATACCCCGTTGAGTTTAGATGAAGTTCGCGCCTTTGCTGCACCTTATGGATTAGAGGTGTTGGAGCTGAACCCAATTCAGGGAGGTATTCAAAACACCAATTATTTTTTGGTTGATGTAAACCGCAAGCAATATGTACTCACCGTGTTTGAAGAATTAGACGCACAAGGGGCAGGCGAACTCATTCCTGTTCTTGAACAATTGGGAACTCATGATGTCCCTGTCGCTGTGCCGTTAAAACATAGCGGACAAGCAGTTCATGTGATTGCAGAAAAGCCTGCACAGATTGCTCCACGTTTAATGGGACACCATCCCATGCAAACCACAGTGGCGCAAGTTGCTGCGATTGCCGATGCACAGGCGAAACTGCATGTGGCTTTACAAGATTTTCCGCTTGAGCGTGAATATCGACGTGATCACCAATACTGGACAGGCGTTGCAGAACAGCTTAAACCCAATATGACTCAAGATGACCAAGTGTTACTTGAGCAGGTTTATCAAGCTTTTAATGCTAAAACAGCGCAGTACTCAAACCGACCAACAGGTTTTATTCACTCAGATTTGTTCCGTGACAATACTTTGTTTGAAGGTGAGCAGCTACAAGGTATTCTAGATTTTTACGAATTAAATCAAGATGAATTGCTATTTGATATCGCGATTACCATCAATGATTTTTGTACCGAATATCCAGCAGCGCATTTAAACTCAGACAAAGTAGCCGCTTACTTAGCAGCTTACCAAAAAGTTCGTGCGCTGACCTCAGATGAACTTGCATGTTTAGATGTATTCTTGGCAATGGCGGCTTGCCGTTTTTGGTCAATGCGTTTACAAGTTGCACAAAAAAATAAAGAAGAAGGACGTACAGGCGACGACATTTTGCAAAAAGACCCGCAAGAAATGCGAGCAATGATGCAAGACCGTTTAAGTCATGTAAAAGCATAAAAGGGAATGAAGATGCGAGATCAGGGGCGTTTAGTCGAATGGTTCGACGAAAAAGGTTATGGTTTTATTCAGCCGGATGATGCTGAAAAAGAGCGAGTCTTTTTGCATATCAAAGATTTTGCACGCCCCGGTCCTCGGCCAATTATTGGCTGTGCATTGGAATACCTGGTTATCCTTGATGAACGTGGTCGCTTTCGTGCCCAGCAGGTCACCTATTTAAAAGCCTCTCAAACCCGGAAAGCTTCAAGGCCTGCAAAAGCGGAATCATCTTTTCAAGCCAGTCCATGGTCCGCTATGCAAATGGGGATTGTGTTTTATTTTGTTTTAATGGGAATTATGAGTTTTATTCATATTTTACCAGCCTATACCTTATTGTTTGTTTTGATGATAAATGTGCTGAGTTACTGGCTATATTCACAAGATAAAGAAGCAGCACAACTAGGCAATCGCCGTGTGCCTGAGCAAACATTACATATTGTCAGCTTTTTAGGAGGCTGGCCTGCTGCGTGGTGGGCACAACAAAAACTGAGACATAAAACACAAAAACAACCATTTCGTAAGATTTATTTTTGTACCATATTCTTTCATTTACTTTTGATTTTGTGGCTAATTTCTCCCTTAAATGTGTTGCGGGGCTCATAAAAGTAAATCGTTTTATTAAACTTGAGAGGTATAAAAATGAATAGTTCTATCGACCAAGATCCAAATCGTACTTTAACACTTATTTTGTATGTACTTTATATTGTTGCCATTTTTACAGGCGGCTTACTTGCGATTATTGCTTTAATTATTAACTACGTAAAACGGTCTGATGTCCAAGGCTCGATTTTTGCGAGCCACTTTACATGGCAAATCAGAACATTCTGGTGGTACTTGGCTTGGAATATTATTGCCTTTTTGCCGTTTATTTTCTTGTTCTTCACGGGTGAAAATACTGATCTATTTGCAGGCGTTGCCATTTCATCGACTGTATTCTGTGTCGGCGTGATTGCTGCTGCTTGGATTTGGATTGTATATCGTGCAATTCGCGGCTTGATTGCGTTAAATGATAACCGACCGATGTATCTACCTTAATAAATAAAAAAGAGAGCGTTAAGCTCTCTTTTTTATTCTCGAATTCTTTTCGTTTTTTTAATTGGCAACTTAAGTTTTAGCTCGCTGACTAAGACACCTAAAACTACTAATGCTCCACCCAGAAGAGCAAGCAATGGCAAACGCTCACCCGCAATTCGACCAATAATTCCTGCCCAAACAGGCTCTCCCGCATAAATAATTGCAGCACGTGAAGGGTCAACCACACGTTGAGCCCAGTTCATCACAAATTGAATGAGCGCACTCGCTAAACCTAATGCAACCGCAATAATTACTAGGGGCCATGAAAATGCTGGAATCGTATGTTCACCCACGACAGGCATAATGGCAAAAGAAAGTAGAGATGCGACACCGAGTTGAATAATCGTAACGCGGCGTAAATTTACCTTTCCAGCAAAGTAGCTAATAAAAATAATTTCTAAAGCAATTGCAAAGGCACCCAGTACTGTTAAAAGCTGCCCAAAACTTAAGGAAATTTTCTCGAAACCATTGCCTGTCAATAAAACAAGGCCAGCAAAGGCAAGAGCAGCTCCCACCCAAGTCATGATATGTGGAGTTTTTCTAAAGATGAGCCACATTAAAATAGGGACAAGCGGGACATAGAGCGCTGTTAAAAAAGCCGACTCACTACTTGGAATGGTTTGAAGACCTATCGTTTGTGTACCATAACCTGCCGCAATTACAAGACCAATTGCACAACCCGCGCCTAAATCTTTTAAAGTGACTCCTTTCATACTTTTTAATGAAATAAGTAGCAAAGTCAGAGCTGCTACAGCAAAACGACAGCCTACAAAAAACATAGGCGACGAAAAGTTCAGTGCATATTGAACGGTAAGAAATGTTCCACCCCAAATGATCGTAATCAAAATGAGAGCTAACTGTGGGGCTTTGTTTGAACTTAAAGAAATTGGTGACATACTCAAAATCAGAATAAATTGTGCAATATACTGCACATGTTGCGCTATTCTTCTATTTTGTGCAATATATTGCTCATATTTTATTTGCTGCGTTAATTTATGAGCCAGTCCAGTACCGTTTTACAGCATGTCGGCACAAATATCCGTTCATTACGAGATGAACGAGATTTAAGCCAACAGGACTTGGCCGATCAGGCAGGGGTAAGTAGACGGACCATTGCAGCTTTGGAAACAGGGCAAGTTAATATTAGCTTGGCTAAACTCGATGCGATTGCGGCAGTATTGGGAGTAGATTTTAGAACAATTGTGAGTGCGCCTGAGCTAAAAGAACATGGCCTAGTAAATGCACTCGCTTGGCAAGGTGAAAAGGAAGAAAGCAAGGCAACTTTTCTTGCTTCAGTTCCTTCCCGTTCGCAAGTTGAGCTTTGGACATGGTCATTAGCAGTAGGGGAGTCTTATGTTGCTGAAGCAGACCCAGAAGGATGGCAAGAGCTTATTTATGTATTAGAAGGTGAGTTGACCATACAATTTGCAGATAGCTCAAAAACCATCATTGCTGGTTCTTCGTTGATATATGCCAGTTCAGTGACTTACACCTATATTAATAGTGGAAATCAAATACTTAAATTTATTCGTAATGTGGTTTATTGATTTGAAAAAAATTTTATAGCCACAATAAAAAAGAGCCTAAAGCGGCTCTTTTTTACATCTTAAAAATTAAAGACGGTTTTCATCTAACAAAAGCTGAGCTTCACGAAGGTTTAGAGTACCTTCATAAATTGCACGGCCTGTGATTGCACCTAAAATACCTGGTTGACCTTTTAAGTTACGAACATCATCAAGGTTGGTTACACCACCTGAAGCAATGACTGGTAAGCCTGAGTATTGAGCCAAGTTTACAGTCTGCTCAACATTTACACCTTGCATCATGCCGTCACGCGCAATGTCGGTATAAACAATGCTAGACACGCCTGCGTCTGCAAAACGTTTTGCTAAATCTGTTGCTTTAACATCAGTAACGTTTGCCCATCCGTCAGTTGCAACCATGCCATTCATGGCATCAATACCGACAATGATGTGGCCTGCAAAACGCTTACATGCTTCTTCTACAAATTCAGGTTCTTGAACTGCTTTTGTACCAATAATGACAAAAGTCACGCCAGCTTCTAAGTAGTGTTCAATCGTTTCTAATGAACGAATACCACCACCGATTTGAATTGGTAATTCTGGCTGAGCTTTTGCAATTGCTTCAACAACAGGTTTATGAATAGGCGTACCTGCGAAAGCACCATTCAAATCGACCAAATGCAAACGACGTGCGCCTTCATTTACCCAATGCTGGGCAGTTGCAACCGGATCGTCAGAGAAAACGGTATCGTCTTCCATACGCCCTTGTTTTAAACGCACACATTTACCATCTTTCAGGTCAATTGCTGGAATGATTAGCATGCTTCCGCTCCTTGCTTCATCATGATTATGAAATTGTGCACATCTTAGCAAAGTATTGATCAATCGCTAAGCCTTAGAAAAGACTTTTATAACTTTACGCTTGAAGTGCGGTTTGAATGGTTTGTGAAATGTGACTCGGTAATAGACTTTGTTTTCTGAGTGCTTCAAATACCAATAATGCAGCATACGCATCGGCAGCGGCATAACTGATTTGCTGTGGTGTCAGTGGCTTTCGCGCCCAATTTGAAGTTCCAACTTTTTTCGACTTTGCAAGGTACTGCCCAAATAACAGAGCTACTGCTTTTTGTAAGCCCATTTGCTGCTTAAAACCAAAGTGACTAAATCCTTTCGCAAGATCGACACAACTTTCCAGCTCAATACCTTTTTTATGAAAAATGTGCTTATCATTTTTAAGACCAAAGCCGACTTTAAGTTGTTTTGGGTTCGATAAAATTGGCTGTAAAAATTTTAAAGTTGATGAATTGACATGAAATAAATAGGCTTTATGTTCAGTGGCAAGTTGAATTAAGTGTGGACCTGTCGAGACTTCGCCCACTCGAAATGTCGGTTTAGATTCGGAATCAAATCCTAAAAAGATCGCTGCTTTTAATTCTTCTTCAATAGTTTTGCATTGCTCAATATTCTCAATCACCACAATATTCTGTTGGTTAAGATTTTCAAAAGGGGGTAGCTGCTGAATAGAGGCTTTATTATCAAGGAGGGCAACGGCTTCAGACATATTTATAGCGTACAAAAGAATTGAGCTATTCACTTTATATATGAATAAAGCCTAGAGGACTAGGCTTTATGAATGTCTTTAAAAATTATTGAGACTGAGAAGGGGTACCAATGACCACACTTTCGCTTTTCTCAACATAGCCTTCATAGGTTGGAGCCATGATTGTGGCAACAATAGCAAAAACAAAAGCAAGTGGAATCAGGATAATATAAATCCAGCCTAAAACACGCTCCCAGCCAAGAGTTGGGCGCTGTGGACCATAATCATTAGTGCCCTCAGTACCTTTTGCCGCAAATAGATAAATCATAAAAATAAAGTTTACAGCAGGGATCAGCATCAGTAATGATAGCCACCCTGTATTATTGCGGTCATGTAAGCGGCGAATAGTAAATATAAAGCTGACATAGATACAGGCAATATAAACAATACCTAAAACAATCATTCCTGCGGTGGAAAGACCGCTTAAATCTTCACTAGTTGTTAGTCCAAAAGTGAAAGCAATAATAAGAATGGCGATCACAATGACAAGTGAAAATAGGAATGTCCAAGCAGCATAAGAGAGTCGCCCAAAACGACCACTAGCTTTAAAGGGTGAATCTTGTTGAAGTGGCTGATTTTCAAAAGGTGAATTCATTTTGTTTTCCTGATCATTTGGTTTTATTTAAAAGTATAAATATTCAATATTTTGTTGAATAAAACATCATTCTATAAATGATTAGTTGTTATTGTAAATAAAAAAAAGATCAGGCCATCTAGACCTGATCTTTTCAGTTTTAAATCAGTTTAAATATTCCATTCCACAAAGTTTTTCAGTAACTGCAAGCCAGCAGTGTGACTTTTTTCTGGGTGGAATTGAGTCGCGAATAAATTATCTTTGTGAATTGCTGTGCAGAAGTTCACACCATAATCACAAGTTGCAGCTACAACGCTTTCATCTTTAGGTTCAACATAGTAGCTATGTACAAAGTAAAAACGAGCATCTTGTTCGATGTTGTTCCACATTGGATGGCTCGGGTCCAGTTGGTGAACCTGATTCCAGCCCATGTGCGGCACTTTTAAACCTTCCATTTGAGGAAAGTGTTTTACAACACCATCAAAAATACCCAGTGCATCTACGCCGCCATTTTCTTCTGAACTTTGTAGTAGCGCTTGCATGCCTACACAAATTGCAAGAACAGGTTTATTAAAAGCAGCTTTACGTACTACTTCATCAATCCCTGCTTCACGCATACCTTGCATGCAGTCACGCATCGCACCAACGCCCGGGAAAACAATTTTGTCGGCTTGTGCAATTAACTTTGGATCATTGGTCACATCGACTGTAGCGCCCACATGCTCAAGAGCTTTCGCTGCTGAGTGTAGATTGCCCATGCCATAATCAAGTAACGCGATACGTGTCATTAGAGGCTACCTTTTGTCGATGCAATCGTGTTTTCTGCACGTGGATCAACTTCACATGCCATACGTAAAGCACGAGCTAGCGCTTTAAATACACTCTCGATTTGGTGGTGGCTATTTTTACCTTTTAAGTTATCGATGTGTAAGGTCATAAGCGCATGGTTTACGAAACCTTGGAAAAACTCGGAAAATAAATCGACATCAAATGTACCGATGCGTGCACGGGTAAATGGAATATCCATAAATAATCCCGGACGACCAGATAAATCTACAACAACGCGAGATAAAGCTTCGTCTAATGGTGCATAAAAATGACCATAGCGTTTTAAACCTTTTTTATCACCTAAAGCTTGTGCAAAAGCTTGTCCAAGCGTGATACCACAGTCTTCTACAGTGTGGTGATCATCAATTTCGAGGTCTCCATCACAATGAATATCGATATCAAATAAGCCATGTCGCTTGATTTGATCAATCATATGGTCTAAAAATGGAACTCCAGTGTTTAGTGTGCCTTGACCAGTACCGTCGAGATTTAAACGAACTCGAATTTTGGTTTCATTGGTATTTCTAACCACTTCACTGATACGTTGCGTCATGGACACGTTCCTCAAAAAAACGTCAAAAATGATTGGATGTTAACGACAATTTCGCTGTGACGAATTCGTGACAGCATCATAGTTTGCTCAGGAGGGTTAATCAATGCCTATTACCGTACATGCTTATAGTTCTCTAGATAATTCAGAGATCCGCGATCAGCTTGAGCGTTTGTATGATACAAGTCCGGAGTTTGGTGACGGGCACGATGCGATTGAACAACTTGAACAAGATTTACAACAGTATACCACGCTATACACTGCTGAATTTAACACCAAAATTATAGGTGCAATTTGGTCCTCAGGACAAGGTGAAAGCAAGGTTCTTGAATACATTGTTGTGCATCCTGCTAACCGTGGTCGTGGGGTAGCTGAGCGCTTAGTTGAAGAAGCTTGTCGTATAGAAGAGTCAAAAGGCGTTAAAATTTTTGAACCGGGTTGTGGCGCGATTCATCGCTGCTTAGCGCATATTGGTAAATTACATCACTAAAAGCCTTTATCAGTATGTGGCTGTGATTTAAAAATAATCACTTGTTACAAAAAACACGGAAGTTGCTTGACGTCTTCTTATAAACATTGTTTAATACGCCCACTTCGGCGTGATAGCTCAGTAGGTAGAGCAACGGATTGAAAATCCGTGTGTCCCCAGTTCGATCCTGGGTCTCGCCACCATTATTTGTGTTTTCAATCCCTGATCCCATCAGGGATTTTTTTTTAAGTATAAAAAATACTCATTTAAATCAGAAACTCAGGATAATTGTTGACTATTGTTCTGAGATACGGCTTAATACAGGCCATCGGCGTGATAGCTCAGTAGGTAGAGCAACGGATTGAAAATCCGTGTGTCCCCAGTTCGATCCTGGGTCTCGCCACCATATTCGAAAAAGCCCCATACATAATGTATGGGGCTTTTTTCATGCCTATTTATTTAATAAAAGTATTAAGACCTTACCTGTGTATAAATCTCATTTTATCCACAGGTATAGTCACTTATCCCCAAACATAAACCGCTTTTATTAATAGCGAAAAAGAAAGCGTGTACTTAGTGCGCTAGTCGGGTGGATTATCGCTAATAAGTCGTTTTCCTAAACACACTGCTTCTACTTCGTCATAGCCAAGCTGTTCGTAAAAGTTCAGCACATTCAAATTATCCTTACGGACTAACAATTGAAGTTTCGGGCAACCACGGGCAATCAATCGCTTTTCAAGCTGCTGGACGAGCGCTGTAGCGATTCCTAAGCGTTGTTGGTGGGGATGAACAGCTAAATAGTTGATCCAGCCTCTATGGCCGTCGTAGCCGCCCATGAGCGTGCCAATCAGTTGCTCATCTTTAATAGCAACCAAAAACAAATCATCTTGTTGTGAGACTTTCCTGAAAATATCGGTTTCAGGACTATTCCAAGGGCGGGTCAGGCCACAGCTTTCCCATAAAATAACGACATCATCCAGATCTGCATTTGTAAATTGACGAATAATAAACATATGGATTTCTACTTTTTGTTTTGATGTGCTGAAAAGATAAAATAAAAATTGGGACTTGAGCAGTATTTTATGAATAATTTAAACAAATAAAAAAGCACCCCCGAGGGAGTGCTTGAATTAAACCAGTGATTTAAGCTGATTTTGCGACTGGTTCTGCTTGAAGCATTTGGCCTGTTTCTTCGAAGTTTGCATGCCAAGACAATGCTTCACGAAGTAAGTGAGGAGTATGTCCACCTTTAGCACATGCACGATCAAAGTAGTCGTTTAATGCACCACGATAAAGTGGGTGTACACAGTTATCGATAATAGCGCGAGCACGCTCACGAGGTGCTAAACCACGTAAGTCTGCTAAACCTTGCTCTGTCACTAAAATATCAACGTCGTGTTCACTATGGTCAACGTGGCTCACCATCGGCACAATAGAAGAGATATCGCCGCCTTTAGCAATTGATTTAGTCACAAAGATTGCCAAGTGTGCGTTACGAGCGAAGTCACCTGAACCACCAATACCGTTCATCATTTTAGTACCACATACGTGAGTTGAGTTCACGTTACCGTAAATATCAAACTCAAGTGCAGTGTTAATGCCGATGATACCTAAACGACGTACCAATTCAGGATGGTTAGAAATTTCTTGTGGACGGAGTACTAATTTGTCTTTGTAAGCTTCGATATTGCCAAAAACTTTTTCGCCACATTTTGCAGAAAGGGTAATTGAGCTACCAGAAGCAAATTTCATTTTGCCTGCATCAATGAGTTCAAAAGTACAGTCTTGTAGTACTTCTGAGTACATGATGAGGTCTTCAAAATCAGAATCTTTTAAACCTGTTAGTACAGCGTTGGCAATAGACCCAATTCCTGCTTGTAATGGACCAAGGTTTTTTGGTAAACGACCTTCTGCAACTTCTTTGTTAAAGAAAGCAATGAGGTGGTTTGCAATGCCTTGAGTCTCATCATCTGGAGGAGTTACTGTTGATGGTGAGTCATGTGTATCGTTAAATACAATACCTACAATTTTTGCAGGATCGATTTGGATTGCTGTTGTACCAATACGCTCATCCACTTTTGTTAATGGAATTGGAGTACGTGTTGGACGATAAGTCGGAATGTAGATGTCGTGCAAACCTTCAAAGCTTTCGCTTAAAGATGTGTTGATTTCAACAATAACTTTTTCGGCAAAAATAGCAAAGCTTGCAGAGTTACCTACAGAAGTTGTTGGAATAATACCGCCATCTTCAGTAATCGCAATTGCTTCAATCACCGCAACGTCTGGACGTTTAAGTTGCTGGTTACGCATTTGCTCAACAGTTTCTGATAAATGTTGATCAATAAACATAACTTCGCCGTTATTAATCGCACGACGTAAAGTGTTGTCTACCTGAAATGGCATACGACGAGATAAAACACCTGCTTCCGTGAGTTGTTTGTCTAAGTCATTACCTAAGCTTGCACCCGTAATTAACGTGATTTTTAACGGATTTTTCTTTGCATGCTCTACAAGTGCTTGTGGAACAGCTTTAGCTTCACCGGCACGAGTAAAACCACTCATACCAACGGTCATTCCATTTTCGATGAATTGCGCAGCTTGTTCAGCACTGATGACCTTGTCATGAAGAGAAGCTAGGCGAATACGACTTAAAGACATTGGACATCCTCAATATTGTCAAAACATACGGGATTTTAGCTATGAAAAATTGAAAAGTGCATAGGTGTTAGGCTAAGGTCTAATTTTGTAAATAAATGGCGGTATAAATTATGTTTATGGTTTTTATTTAATTGATTTTTATTGCTTTTATTTGCTATTAAAACAAGGTTTTTAATTGCTGATTGATTAAATTAAAAGCGCTCACTCAATGTTTGCTTTATTTTTTCCAATGGATTGGTTGTGGTGTTTTCTTCAGTAATCGGTTTTGGAATTGGTAAAGAAATTATAACTTCTAAACCACCTTGTTCGCGGTTATGAATTTGAATCGCACCATGATGAATATCGACAATACGTTTAACAATCGCTAGCCCAAGACCACTGCCTTGAATGGTTCTTGCTGAATCTCCACGAACAAAGGGTTGCATCAACTCTTCAATTTGATCTGCTGGAATACCTTCACCATGATCAGCAACGGTAATTAAAATAGATTCATTTTCAACTTTTGCACTGAGCTCTATCGGTTCAGCGCCATAGCGTTTTGCGTTATTAATCAAGTTGGCAATCAATCTTTTTAAAGAAAGGCTACGTGCCGGAATAATAGGTACATCCTGCATCTTAAACTGAATATCGAGAGGTTTAAATTGCACAACTAATTCTTGCAAAAGCATGTTGATATTGGTGTCTTTCAATTCCTCATCCGAACCATCGCGCATATACGAAATGAATTGATTGAGAATTGCATCCATATCATCTACATCATAGACCAAACCCTCACGCAAAAACTCATCAGGCAGCATCTCTGCTGTTAAACGTATGCGTGTAAGCGGGGTGCGTAAATCATGTGAAATACCTGCCAGCATAATACGTCGCTCACGCTCAGTCTGATCGAGTGTGTAGACCATACGATTAAAGGCTTGGTTTACTTGACGAATTTCTAGTGGGCCATGATTGGTATCAAGGTAAGGTGCTGTTCCGGATTTACTGTATTCATTAGCAGCATTCTGCAAACGACGCAGAGGGCGATTCATCTGTCTGACTAAAATCAAAATAATGATAGCCGACAGTAATGGAACTCCCACAACCCAACCCACTAAGAGCTCAGGGCTGTAGTTGGCATAGGTTTTTAAAGGCTCACGAACCCAGTTTCCATGCATTTCAGGTGTTTGAATCCAAATGCGTGGGCTCGGTTTAAACTGGAAATAAACGGTAACGTCTTTAGTCCCGATCTCATTTGCCAGTTTTTGTTCAACCTGATTGGTAAAAAACTCGGCAATGACCTTTTCTCGGACACTTGGATATTCTTTGGGGTTTGTAACGTATTCAATACCGACTCGATTACGTAACCACGCATCAATATCTACTTCAGTTTCGCGATGAAAAATTCGTATGTCAGGATTGTTGACGAGCTCAAGTTCAACCGCAAGGTAGCGTGCGTGTTGTTGAATTTCAGGCAAGTAAAGCGTGCGCCAAAAGAACCATAACGACATAAACAAACTAAAGAACACCACCAGCAGTACCAAAATTGTGGTACGCATGGCAGCAGAACGTGGCTTTATTTTGTCGAGAAAACGTTCCCATCGAGTCCTTTTACGTTCTGAGTAGGTAACGTAATCGGTAAAGTTCTGTGGGGCGATTGGTTCTAAACTCACTCTATCTTATCTCAAGCTTATTCAGCACCATCTGGAACGAATACATAGCCTACACCCCATACAGTCTGGATGTAACGTGCACGTGCAGGGTTATCTTCAATTAAACGACGTAAGCGAGAGACTTGGACGTCAATTGAACGTTCCATTGCACCCCATTCACGGCCACGAGCTAAGTTCATAAGTTTATCGCGTGTTAATGGTTCACGTGGGTGTTGTACCAATGCTTTTAATACCGCAAATTCGCCAGTTGTTAAGGTAACGATTTGTCCTTCACGTGTCAGTGTACGGGTAGACAAGTCTAAAGACCATGGACCAAAGCTTACTACTTCAACTTGTTGGCTCGGTGCACCCGGAACTTCACGAACTTGGCGGCGTAATACCGCACGGATACGTGCTAAAAGCTCATTTGGATTAAATGGTTTTGGTAAGTAGTCATCTGCACCAGCTTCAAGACCGGCAATACGGTCTGAATCGCTACCACGTGCTGTTAGCATGATGATTGGCGTATCAATATTTGATTGGCGTAAACGACGGCAAATACTTAAACCATCTTCAACCGGTAACATAAAGTCGAGTACGATCAGTGAAAATAACTCACGTTGTAATAAACGGTCCATTTGCGAAGCATCGTGGGCAGTTTTTACAACAAAGCCTTTATCTTCCAAAAAACGTTGCAAGAGGGTACGTAAACGCACATCGTCATCGACCACTAAAATACGTTCGACACGATCCGTTTCGTTGTGTACGGTTTCAGGATGTTCAGCAGGTACAACTAAACTCATGATGTACTCCCTTTTAAAGTCATAATTTATATATTATTGGGTCGGATAGGCTTATTGCCAACAAGCCCTCAGTATAATGCCGATGTTCTTGTTTAGACTATGTATCAATTTGCTCAAAATTACAATTTTCGAGGTGGTTTGAAACCAAAAAACAACATCTTAAGCCCATAATTTAGCAAAGACCGCTCAAAAAAAACAAATACTTAAATATTCGACAATTTTTTACGAATTAAATATTAATAACTAATTGTTTCAAATAAGTTATTTTAATCAAGATTAATGGAGTTTTAATGGTTGAATGGGGCAGTTAGTTAGAGTAGATAAGAAATTAGAAGGATAAAATAGTGCTCAACATCAATATTTTGATCTTTTGGGCTATGTATCAATATGATCATTTTCTCATAAATTATATGAAATTTTTGTCATATTCATGACATAAGTCATACTGTTATATTTTATAAATATTAAAAGGCAGGAGTCCATCTTAATTCTTTCATAGTTAAACGCCTGTTTTTATGTGCTCTAGTCGTCGTAAAAAGTATAAATATTCAGAGTCAATACAAAAAAACGTTTTGAATACGCAAACAAGTGTGGATTTTATGGGCTTGGTCTTTATAATCAGTGCTTTTAAACTTTATCCTTGTGGGATCAAACACGATGACTGACTTAGTTCAGCAGTTGGCAAGTGAGCTTGCCGTACGTCCAAACCAAGTAGAAGCTGCCATCCGCTTAATTGACGAAGGTGCCAGTGTTCCATTCATTGCCCGTTACCGTAAAGAAGTAACCCAAGGTTTAGATGATACGCAGTTACGCCAATTAGATACTCGTTTAGCGTATTTACGTGATTTATATGAGCGCCGTGAAAAGGTTATTCAGTCATTGCAAGAACAGAATAAATTGAGTGATGACTTGTTGGCGCGGGTGAATGCAGCCGAAACAAAAAATGCTTTAGAAGAAATTTATGCACCGTATCGTCCTAAGCGCACAAGTAAGTCTTTTAAAGCAAAAGAAGCAGGTCTAGGACCGATTGCTGAAAAAATTATTGCAGAACAAGTTGACCCGACAGAAGCATTGGCTGGTTTTAGTCACGAAGACTATCCAGATGTTGAAAGTCAGTTAGATGCGATTCAGCATATTCTAATTGATGACTGGGCACAAAATATTGCGCTTACTACAGAATTAAAAGCAACTTTTGCAAAAACTGCAGTGTTAAAAAGTACAGTTGCTTCTGAAGAAAAGAAAGAAGTCGGTAAAAAATTCCGTGATTACTTTGAATTTTCTGAAGGCCTAAACAAACTACCATCGCATCGTTTATTGGCGATGTTACGTGGTCGTCAAGAAAATGTATTAGGTCTAAAAGTAGATGGTGAAGATGATGCACCATTGGCACGTATCGAAACTGAATACAACCTTGAGCAAATTCAACCTCAAGCACGTCAGGACTTCTTAAAGCAAACTGCTAAATTATTCTGGTTGGGTAAAGTTCGTCCTCAAATCGAGCATTCATTGCTGACAGAGAAACGTCTTACTGCCGAAGCCGAAGCAATGCAGGTATTTGCTGAAAATCTTCGTCATTTATTGTTATCAGCACCAGCGGGTAGCCGTACGACTTTAGGTGTTGACCCTGGTATTCGTACTGGTGTGAAACTGGCGGTAGTAAGCGATGCAGGTGATGTACTTGCTCATAGCACGATTTATCCATTTGCACCTAAAGAAGACAAAGAAGGCTCTATTGCTGAGCTTGCACGTTTATGCCGTGAATATAATGTAGAACTTATTGCCATTGGTAATGGTACAGCTAGCCGTGAAACGGAAGCTGTAGTGGCTGAAATGATGGCTGCAAATACAGACCTTAAATTAACACGTGTAACTGTAAGTGAAGCGGGTGCATCTGTTTACTCTGCAAGTGAGCTTGCAGCGGCAGAACTTCCAGAGCTTGATGTTTCAATTCGTGGAGCAGTGTCGATTGCTCGCCGTTTACAAGATCCACTTGCTGAACTTGTTAAGATTGATCCGAAATCAATTGGTGTAGGTCAATATCAACACGACGTAAATCAAACTGGTTTGGCTAAAACACTTGATGCGGTAGTTGAAGACTGTGTGAACGCTGTTGGTGTCGATGTAAATACTGCTTCGCCAGCAATCTTGGCTTACATTGCAGGTTTGAATAAAGCCATTGCTCAGCAAATTGTTGAATATCGCAAAGAGCATGGTCGTTTTGATAATCGTCAAGCTTTGAAAAGCGTACCACGTTTAGGCGAGCGTACTTTTGAACAAGCAGCTGGTTTCTTACGTATCCAAAATGGTTCTGAACCTTTAGATGCTTCTGCTGTTCACCCTGAGAGTTATGGTCTTGTTGAGAAAATTGTTGCAGCAAAAGCGACAACTGTGAAAGACATCATTGGTAATACCGAAATCATTCGCCAAGTAAAAGCTGATGAATTTGTTGATGACAAATTCGGTTTGCCAACCGTTCAAGACGTATTAGCTGAACTTGAAAAACCGGGCCGTGACCCACGTCCAGAGTTCCGTACTGCTAAATTCCGTGAAGATATCACGGAAGTGGGCCAATTAACTGAAGGTATGCAGCTTGAAGGTGTGATTACTAATGTCACAAACTTTGGTGCCTTTGTTGATATTGGTGTGCATCAAGATGGTTTAGTTCATATTTCTGAATTAGCGAATGAGTTCGTTTCTGATCCGCATAAAGTTGTAAAACCGGGTCAGATCGTACAAGTGCGTGTTATGCAGGTTGATGCTGAACGTAATCGCGTGAACTTAAGTATGCGTGCCGAAGGTTCTGCACCTGTAAAAGCACAGCGTCCACCACGCCGTGAGCAAAATAACGAACAACGTTTTGAGCGTAAGCCTCAAGGTAAACGTCCTCAACCACGTAAAGATCAAGCTGAACGTCCTCAGCGTGCCAAGCAAGAGAAGCCTCAAGAACAAAAAATTGGTGGTTTAGGGGCGTTGTTGCTACAAGCAGGGATTAAAGGCTCTAAATAAGCGTCTTTAATTAATAAAAAGGCCTCCAATCGGGGGCTTTTTTATTGGCGAATTATTATTTCTAATCGGTATTAAAGAGCGATTAAGGAAAAAACGCAGTCGTAAAGATGAGGTGAATCTTAAGATCAACAAATCGTTGTTAAATACACAATTAAATACACAACGTTATAGCATAACTAAACTTTAATGATATTCAGTTGTCCGACATCATCAACCCAGCCTTGAAGCATTTACTCACTTTCAGGCTGTAATAGTACAACTTTGCTTATTTCTTTTTATTATAAATGGTTGTTTTATGTCGGTTTTAAACCTGAAAAATAGATTTTATTTAAAAGACCTCCTGTCTGGAGTTGTCGTCTTCCTTGTGGCATTACCATTGTGTTTAGGTATCGCTTTAGCCTCAGGTGCTCCCATCATCTCTGGCATTATTGCAGGTATTGTTGGCGGCATTATCGTAGGCTTGCTAAGTGGTTCCCACATTAGTGTTGCTGGCCCAGCGGCAGGGCTGACGGCCGTAATTCTTGTACAGTTAGAACAACTAGGCGGCAATTATGCCGCCTTTTTATTATGTATTATTTTTGCCGGTGTCCTACAAATTCTATTTGGATTATTTAAGTTAGGATTTTTTGCCAACTTTATCCCTAATAATGTCATTTTAGGATTACTTGCTGCTATTGGTGTCATCCTGATTGCCACACAATTACCTTATCTGTTCGGACTTTCTGCTTTTTCATGGAAACAGGTTTGGACTTCAACACCAGACGCATTCCTTCAACGTTTTGATGAAGGGGCTGCACTTATTGGTTTACTCAGTTTATTCTTAATTTTAGCGTGGGATAGTAGTCCACTTAAAAAATTAGCTTTACCTTCGGCTTTGATTGCTGTTGTACTCGCAGCAGTTTTAAATTTTATTTTAGTGAGTATGGGCTCTGCGTGGGCAGTACAAATTGATAACCTCATTCAATTGCCCAATATATTACAAGCACCCGAAAAAGTATTAATTTTTCCTGATTTTAGCTATTTAGCTGAGCCTATGATTTACACAGGTGCAATTACTCTAGCTGTGGTGGCATCTTTAGAAACGTTATTGAATTTAGAAGCGGCAGATAAGATTGATCCTCAGAAACGTTCTTCTCCTCCTAACCGCGAACTTTGGGCACAAGGTACAGGTAATATTGTTTCGGGTTTAATTGGTGGAATGCCTGTGACTTCAGTGATTGTACGTAGTTCGGTAAATGCAAATACAGGCGCGCGTAGTAAATGCTCTACCATTATTCATGGTGTATTGTTGCTGTTAGCGGTTTTGTTTTTCGTACCATTGATGAACATGATTCCTCTGTCTGCCTTGGCAGCGATCCTCATTGTGACAGGCTTTAAGCTTACCCATCCAAAACTATTTAAACAGCTTTATCAAAAAGGTTGGAAACAGTTTTTACCTTTTATTATTACTTTGGTTGCAATTTTACTGACTGATCTTTTAATGGGAATTTTAATTGGTCTGTTCACTAGCAGTGCTTTTATTCTCTATGGTAATTTTAATAAAGGTATTCGTGTTTATAGAGAGAAGCGCTTGCATGGTGTAGTTACTCGTATTGAACTCCCGTCACAAGTCACCTTTCTTAATCGTTCTGCGCTTATTTCGGCATTGGAACATGTGCATAAAAATCAGCAACTCATTATTGATGCAACTCAGTGTGATTCGATCGATCCTGATATCTATCAAGTTATTCAAGATTATCAAAGTGAAACGGCCATTAAAAGACAAGTAAACCTTAAACTGGTCGGGTTCAAACAGCACTATCAAGACGTTGATGATGCGGTACTTGATATTGATATTAGCACACATGATTTGCAACAAAAGCTGAGTCCTCAACAGGTCGTCAACTTACTTAAGGAAGGAAACGAACGTTTTGTAAAAAATGAACGTCTTCAACGAGATATTTACCGACAAATTCGTGTGACTGCAGATGAAGGACAGCATCCGATCGCAGCAGTTCTTGGTTGTATGGATTCACGTGCACCCACCGAGATGATTTTTGATGTGGGTATTGGTGATCTGTTTAGCTTACGAATCGCAGGTAATATTGCCGGACAAAAAGTATTAGGTTCACTTGAGTTTGCTTGTAAGGCTAAAGGTTCTAAAGTCATCGTTGTTTTAGGACATACTGATTGCGGTGCGGTGACAAGTGCATGCCAATTGCGTTTAGAGCAAAAACAAATATCCGATGTGAAGGAAATGCCACATATTCAATATGTGCTTGGACCATTAATGCATTCGGTTAATAGCGTATATGACATTATGCAGCCACGTGAATTAGGTAATGCTTTTATTAGCCAAGTCACAGCAATGAATGTTCACTACAATATCCAATACATTATTAATAACAGCAGTGTACTCAAAGATATGGTTGAGCGAGGTGAGATTGTAGTTGTGGGTGCAATTTACGATGTAAAAACAGGGCACGTTCAGTTTCTCGACTAAATATAGACATTAATCAAAAAAGCGCCTTATTTAGGGCGCTTTTTTGATTATGCTATTAATTCAAAATTACCAGTGTTCACCTGGGAAAATTCGTGCATAAGCTTTTTGTGCCCAGTTTAATTTCTCGGTTTTTTGTCCCTTCGCTGCATCTGAACTCGGGAATAAGCGGAAACCAATCGACATAAACATATTGTTGATGCCTGGTGCTACCGAATAAGTCATTGAAGCTAAGCGGCCTAAGTTCGTTGCCATACGTTTTGGACGTTTCACAATTGCATAAGCAATTAGGTCAGCAGCCTGCTCAGGTGAAAGGGTTGGTACATATTTATAAATTTTAGTTGGTGCAATCATTGGGGTACGAACCAATGGCATATAAATTGAAGTAATCGCAATTTTGTGTGCATGAACTTCGGCTGATAGACAGCGGCTAAATGCATCAAGAGCAGCTTTAGATGCGACATATGCAGAGAAGCGCGTTGCATTTGCTAAGACACCAATCGAGCTAATATTAATAATTTGCCCGTCTTTACGCTGAATCATATGTGGCAAAATATTAAGAACTAGACGTACTGCGCCAAAATAATTTAATTGCATCGTGCGTTCAAAGTCATGAAAACGATCATAAGACTCGTGTACGGCACGGCGAATAGAGCGACCTGCGTTATTAATTAAAATATCAATATGATCGACGGTCGCTAAAATTTCTTTAGACACTTGATCAATCATTTCCATATCGTTGAGATCACACGGGAAAATTGATGCCTTGCCGCCACGACTTTCAATATCTGCTTTCACTTCTTCCAAAGTTTCTTGAGTACGAGCAACCAATAAAACATGGGCACCAGCATCAGCAAGTTTATTTGAAATCGTTAATCCGATTCCACTCGAGGCGCCTGTCACTAAAATGACTTTATCTTGTACCTTTTCCTGGAACAGAGCTTCTAATTTTTTATTCACAGCATTTTACCTAAGTAGGGGCAGGGATTATTTATTCCGGTATGTAATTTTTATTTTTTACAACCGTAGGTTCATCCAAATGAACTCATAAATATGGCTATTATCTTAATAGATGTTTAAAAATTGTCTAGTCTGTAAATATATGAAATTTAACAATTTATTTAGAGTAAAAACTCTAAAATACGATCTTAATCCATTAATTATTTTAGTTATATAATAAATGACAAATAAAAAAGCCTCTATTTCCAGAGGCTTGTTGAACAGTTTAAAAGTTATACAGCTGAAAGTGCTTGTTCCAAATCGGCAATTAAGTCATCAATATGCTCAATTCCAATGGAAAGACGAACCATATCTTCACTTACCCCAGCAGATTTAAGCTCTTGTTCATTGAGCTGGCGGTGAGTCGTAGTTGCAGGGTGGCAAGCCAAACTTTTCGCATCACCAATGTTCACAAGACGAGTAAATAGCTGAAGTGCGTCAATGAATCGAGTACCTCCTTCACGCCCATCTTGCACACCGAAAGATAAAATTGCAGAAGGTTTACCTTTTACATATTTTTGAGCCAGTTGATGCTGTGGGTGATCTTTTAAACCTGCGTAGTTGACCCATTTTACTTTTGGATGAGTCTGTAAATATTCCGCAATTTTTTGCGCATTTTCAGTATGGCGCTCCATCCGTAAATTAAGCGTTTCTAAACCTTGTAAAATTAAGAAAACACTCAGTGGGCTAATTGCCGCACCTGTATTCCGTAAAGGTACCACGCGAGCTCTGGCTATATAAGCAGCTTCACCTAATGCCTCGACATAATTCACCCCGTGATAACTTGGGTCAGGCGTGTTCAAAACTTTAAAGCGTTCTGGATATTTACCCCAAGGAAACTTACCGCTATCTATAATCGCGCCACCAATGCTATTACCATGACCACCAATATATTTAGTAAGAGAATGAATAACGATATCGGCGCCATATTCAAAAGGTTTTAATAAGGCAGGGGTGGCAACCGTATTATCAACGATGACGGGCACCCCATATTCATGTGCAATTTTTGAAATTTCTTCTAAATCGATGATATTGCCGAGTGGATTCCCAATTGACTCAATAAAAACAAGTTTAGTTTTATCATCAATTAAATTGCGCAAGCTTTCTGGTTGTTGATAATCAAAAAAGCGAACTTCAATGCTTTGTTTTGGTAAGGTGTGAGCAAATAGATTGTACGTCCCGCCATATAAAGTTGAAACTGAGGCAATGTTGTCTCCTGCTTCTGTAATAGTTTGGATGGCATAGGTAATTGCTGCCATTCCAGAAGCCAAGGCTAACGCACCAATTCCGCCTTCGAGTGCAGCAAGGCGTTGTTCAAGTACAGCAGTGGTCGGATTCATAATCCGGGTATAAATATTGCCCTGAACTTTTAAATCGAAAAGGTCGGCACCGTGCTGTGTATTATCAAATGCATAAGAAGTAGTCTGATAAATAGGGACCGCAACTGCTTTTGTTGTCGCTTCGGGTGAATAGCCTGCGTGAATGGCTAAGGTTTCATCTTTATAAGTCATGATTACTTCATCTTCGTGAGTTAAATATTGAGCGAGTCTAGCTTAAAAGTTAAATAGAAAATTGCAGAAATTCTGGTTTGTTTTCTAATTTTAGGAATAAAGATAGAAAAATATACGCTGAAACGCTGTATAAATCTTATCCATAAACATTTTGCAACTTATTGAAAAAGAAAATTGTTTGATAAATCCGTACGATGGAAATCATAACTTCAAGTTGTTGGGGTTTTCAGCGTATAATACGCGCGATTATTTATCGCTTATGCGATGTATTGGTTTTTCAATTGAGGAGTCCTGCGTGGCCCAATATATTTATACGATGAACCGAGTGTCTAAGATGGTTCCGCCAAAGCGCGAAATCTTAAAAGACATCTCTTTATCATTTTTCCCGGGTGCCAAAATTGGTGTGCTCGGTTTGAACGGTGCAGGTAAGTCTACCTTGCTTCGTATTATGGCTGGCGTAGATAAAGATTTCTCTGGTGAGGCTCGTGCACAACCTGGAATTAAAATCGGCTATTTAGAGCAAGAACCACCTCTTGATCCGACTAAAGACGTTCGTGGTAACGTTGAAGATGGCGTGCGTGAAGCTTTAGATGCATTAGAACGCCTTGATCAGGTTTTTGCAGAATATGCAGATCCAGATGCAGATTTTGATGCACTTGCAAAAGAGCAGGAAAAATTAGAATCAATTATCCATGCTTGGGATGCACATAACTTAAATAACCAGCTTGAAATCGCGGCAGATGCCTTGAACCTTCCAGCTTGGGATGCAGACGTAACTAAGCTTTCAGGTGGTGAACGCCGTCGTGTAGCGCTTTGTCGTTTATTGCTCTCTAAACCAGACATGTTGCTTCTTGACGAACCGACGAACCATTTGGATGCAGAATCTGTATCTTGGTTAGAGCGCTTCTTGAAAGATTTTCCTGGCACAATCGTTGCGATTACGCATGACCGTTATTTCTTAGATAACGTGGCCGAGTGGATCTTGGAGCTTGACCGTGGACATGGTATTCCTTACCAAGGCAACTACTCTTCTTGGTTGGAACAGAAAAATGCTCGTTTAGAACAAGAGCAGAAGCAAGAAGAATCTTTTGCTAAAGCATTGAAGAAAGAACTTGAATGGGTTCGTTCAAATGCTAAAGGTCAGCAAAAGAAAAACAAAGCACGTATGGAGCGTTTTGAAGAGCTTAACTCTAAAGAATTCCAGCAACGTAATGAGACGTCTGAAATCTACATTCCACCTGGCCCTCGTTTGGGTAATAAAGTTGTGGAAGTTGAAGGGATCAGCAAATCATTTGACGGCCGCGTATTGTACGAAAACTTATCGTTTACAGTACCTCCAACAGCAATTGTGGGTATCGTTGGTCCAAACGGTGCGGGTAAAACGACTTTATTCCGTATGATGACTGGCGAACAGCAACCTGATACAGGTACTGTGACTTTAGGTGAGTCAGTTAAAGTAGCTTACGTAGGTCAGATTCGTGACACCTTAGACAATAACAAAACTGTTTGGGAAGAAGTGTCTGGTGGTTTAGATATCTTGAAAGTGGGCGATTATGAAATTGCTTCACGTGCTTATATCGGCCGCTTTAACTTCAAAGGCCAAGATCAGCAAAAACGCGTAGGCGAATTGTCTGGTGGTGAGCGTAACCGTTTACAACTTGCGAAAATTTTACAGCAAGGCGCAAACGTTATCTTACTGGATGAGCCATCAAACGACTTGGATATTGAAACTTTACGTGCGCTTGAGGATGCAATTCTTGTATTCCCAGGTACAGTAATGGTGGTATCGCATGACCGTTGGTTCCTTGATCGTATTGCGACACACATCTTGTCATTTGAAAATGAACAGCCAGAATTCTACACAGGTAACTATGCAGAATACGAAGCTTATCGTCAGTCACGTTTAGGTGAAGATGCTGTTCAAAAACGTACTAAATACAAAAAAATTAGCGGATAATTTCTGTTAATAAAAAAACCAGCCTACGGGCTGGTTTTTTTATTTATGAAAAAGCCAATTTACTAAAGGCTTCCTGTAAGCAGCGCTCTGCATCAGGATGGCCCTGACTTGCGGCTTTTTGTAACCACTTTTCAGCTTCACGATAATTTTTATCTAAGCCAAATTGACCATTTAGATAACCGATACCAAGTTTAAAAGAAGCATCAGAGCTACCACGTAAAGCTGCTCGTAAGTAGCACCACATAGCATTTCGATCATTAGGAGTTACATCTAACCAGTTTTGCATACGTTCATGATCTTGCTCGGCTAACTCTTCAAAGCGTAAACCTTGCTCAATTTCATCAACTGCTTGCGAATGCATATCAGAAGGTAAGTTTTCAAAAGCAAACAAGTGATTAAGCCCATGCTTGATTGATTTCATATTCATGATAGTTCTCCCTTGTTCCTCAATTTGATTGAATTGACTCACACTTTTTAAGCTAGTCCCTTATATTGAAATCTTATGTTTTTTTTTGTAAATGTGATATAGCGTATTTGGATGAAAACACATGAGGTTTTAGCTTACATAAAAGTTACAGCTGTTTTTACGCTTAGCGAAATTACTATGAGAATAGAGGTGTTTCTTAGT
>NZ_JABVBF010000139.1 GCF_013344765.1 Acinetobacter lactucae | reverse complement strand
CCTTAGCATAATGCTTTTTCACACAATGCAACAAACCAAATTGCTATGATGATTATAAAGTTAATGAAAAAAGAAGAGGGGAAAGAAGATGCATGATTTTTCAAAACCACCTCATGTGACGAGTCCTGAAGAAACTGCGAAAAAAAGAAGATTGCCAGTTTACATTTTAATTATTGTTGGGCTTTTTCTTATTGCGCTTATCGTCTACATGGTTACTGATCACAGCAAAACGCCTAAAGAAGAAGCTGCTTTTCAACATGAAGCGATACCACATGTCATTAAGAGCACTTCAGATTTAAATATCTATAAAGGGTAAATAAGCTAAACAGTATATCTTGATAAAAAGCCTTTGGGGTGTGACCTGAAGGCTTTTTTTGCAACCTTTTGCATCAATTTGTTGTATTTATGCAGAACTGTGTTGATTAGAAAATATTCAAAACATAAGGTGAGATAGACCGCATTTATCGTCATTTTTAACAACGAATGGTGTTTTTCATAATTGATGGCACTGAAAAGAACATAACAATTGAGGACATAACAATATGAATGAATTTTTTAATGGGCCTCGCGGCGCTCAGTTTGATGCGATGTATTACTGGGATCAGTTCCATCCTATTTTAGCTGCAATCGTCATCTTACTGGTTGGCTGGATAATTGCTTTACTGGTTGCAGCAGGGGTCAAAAAGCTTCTGCAAAAAGTAAACACTAATGCAAAATTATCTTCGGCAACTGGGCGTACTCCAAATATTGAAAGCCTTGTTTCAAAACTCGCATTCTGGTTTATTTTAATCTTAGCTGTTGTCGCAGCTCTCAATGTACTTAATATTAGTGGAGTAAGTGGTCCGTTCAGCAATATGGTGAATCAGGTCCTCGTCTATATTCCAAATATTATTGCTGCTGTAGTGGTGGGTTTTATTGGTTGGATTGTTGCTCGATTGGTACGAGCAGGGGTGACCAATGTTTTATCCCGAACTCAACTCGATGATAAGTTAAGCAGTGAAGTAGGTGTAGGTGGAATTAGCCAGAATATTGGTGAAATTCTTTACTGGCTTGTATTGTTACTTTTCCTTCCGATTGTTCTTTCAATATTAGGATTAACAGGCTTACTGATTCCAGTCCAAAATATGGTAAATGATGCCGTAGCGTTCTTACCAAATATCTTTATTGCTGGCGTTATTGTTTTTGTTGGATATATCTTGGCAAAAATTGTACGCGGTATTGTTGAGGGCCTAGTAAATAGTTTGGGTGTTCAGGCACAAGCTGAAAAAATTGGTCTTTTCAAAAGTTCTAACGTAGGCAAATTCTTAGGTTCATTTGTTTTTGCAATCATCATTATTACTACATTGATTGTAGCGTTTGAAGCTTTAGGCATTGAGACAATTTCTCAGCCAGCGACAGCAATGCTCAATGAAATTTTGCAGGCGATTCCAAATATTATTGCTGCTGGTTTAATTCTACTGGTTGCTTATATTGTTTCTCGTTTTGTTGGCCGCTTAGTCGCTGAATTAATTGCAGGTACAGGCGTTGATGAAATTCCTGCAAAGTTAGATGTACAACGCTTTTTAGGTGAAACTAAAGTTTCTAATGCAGTTGGCTGGCTAATTGTATTCTTTACGATGTTGTTTGCAGTTTCTGAAGCTGCGGATCGTCTTGGTTTCGAACAGATTAGTGGTCTGATCGCAATGTTTATCCATTTCGGTGCAAACATTCTATTGGGCGCTGTAATCTTGGTGATTGGTTTCTGGCTTGCCAATGTTGTGGCGAACGTGGTTCAACGTGGCGAATACAATAGCTCGCGTTGGTTGGGTAGTTTAGTTCGTGTGTTAATTATTGGTCTTGTATTGGCGCTTGGTTTAAGAGCGATGGGTATTGCAGATTCAATCGTTAATCTTGCATTTGGTTTGACTCTAGGCGCTGTTGCAGTTGCTTTCGCTCTTGCATTTGGTTTAGGTGGTCGCCAACCAGCAGAAAGACTGTTGAGTGATTTGTTAGATAAAGCTAAAAAAGAAGCGAATGAACCAAATCCTCTGTATCAACCACCTTCGACTACGACTAGTCCATCTGCAACTACTAGTCCGTCAACATCTACCGTTGCACCAACGACTACAACTTCACCTTCAACAGTGTCATCTGATGCAAAACCAGCTGATTCTGCACAAGTAAATCCAGCAGAACCACCAGTAAATAAACCGTTTGGATCTACTGGAGAAAATGACGAAATTTAGTAAATAAAACTAATTTTCAGATAAACCGTACAAAAAATCTTTGATTTTTGTGATAAGTTCGACCACTCTATATTGAGTGGTCGTCCTTTTTGGCCGTTATAAAAACAAATAAGTGAGGAAAATACGATGAAGAAACCAGGTCGTTTTTTAGCACCGATTGTCATTGCGGGAATTACGGTAGGTTTTTTAGCAAGTGCTTATAAATTTGTGTTTAGCAAATCTAATTCATCAAAACAGGCAACAACTCATACGCGTAATGCTGAAAAATCATCAAATGATTCGAAAGCGTCAAATTAGCTTATTCATCATTTAAACGTATTGTGCTGCTGCATAAGCGGAAGACCAAGCCCATTGGAAGTTATAACCTCCTAAGTGACCAGTTACATCAAGTACTTCCCCAATAAAAAACAGTCCTTTCTGCTTTTTACTTTCCATTGTTTTGGAAGAAACTTCTGTTGTATCAACTCCACCTAAAGTAACTTCGGCAGTACGATAGCCTTCTGTGCCTGATGGTTTGACAGTAAAACCATGTAGTTGCTCGGCAATATGATCTAGCTGTACATCACTGATATTGCCAATCGCTATTTCGCTCTGTTCTGGCCATATGAGTTGTTGTAACTCTTGTACAATACTTTTGGAGGTAAACTCATTAAGAAGGGTACGTAATAAGACTTTCGGCTGTGCTTTCTTTTTATCTTTTAAATAGGTTGCTAAATCTTGGCTAGGGAAGAAGTCAATTTTAAAACTTTCTCCTGAATTCCAATAGTTTGAAAGCTGCAAAGAACTTGGCCCACTTAAACCACGATGGGTAAATAATAATGCTTCAGTAAAGCTATTTTTCGAGTTACTTAGAGTCACATCTAAAGCATTACCACTTAGGCGTGTAGTGACTTTTTTAATGTGATCTGAAAAAGTGAATGGAACTAAACCTGCACGAGTTGGAAAAACTTGATGGCCAAATTTTTGTGCTAGTTCATAGCCAAATCCAGATCCCCCAAGAGTTGGAATGGATAAGCCGCCTGTAGCAACGACTAATGACTCACAGCTAAAACGACCTTGGTTTGTATGTACAGAAAAACCGCCTTGTTTTAATGGATCAATCTGGACAGCTTCGCATTGAGTTTGAATATCAACATTGTTGGTTTTATTACATTCACTCACCAGCATTTCTAAAATTTCTTTAGCGCCATTTAGAGTAAATAACTGCCCGTGTTTTCGTTCTTCATAGGCAATTTTATAATCACAGACCAAACCGATAAAGTCCCAGTTGCTGTAGCGTGACAGGGCAGAAATAACGAAGTGTGGGTTATGAGAAATATAGTTGTCAGGCTCTACATACAGGTTGGTAAAGTTACACTTACCACCGCCTGACATTAAAATCTTTTTACCAATTTTATTGGCTTTTTCTAAAATTAAAACCGAGCGACCTCGTTTAGCAGCATGTGCAGCCAACATGAGTCCAGAAGCACCAGCACCTAAGACAATGACATCGACATGACTGTTAGACATAAGAGATTCTCGATTAATCGTGAAAATTTAAAAGGGGCATATACTATCATGCCGAGCCTTAGTCATGCTAAAGACATTTATCATGGTAGTGAACAATGCGACCTAAAAATGATAAGTTATTGATGTGATTTATTTCTTATATCTGCCTGCAAACCACCAGAATGAATTGCCAAAATACGAGTTCCTTTAGGAAAGTAATTATTCTTTATAAGGTCGAATAAACCGAACATCATTTTTCCCGTATAAATGGGTTCAAGAGGCACGGCATATTGCGCTTCAAAATTTTCTATAAATGCCAATAGCTCGGTTGAAATTTTTGCATATCCGCCACAGGCGTATGCATCTGTCACAGACCAGTTCTGTTTTTTGGTCCACTGCCGAATTTCTTGTGGTAAAAAATCACCTTTTAAAGCCGAAAATCCTAAGACTTTTTGATCGGCTGAACTTCTTTCAATAAGACCCGAAATCGTTCCGCCAGTTCCTACTGCACAGCAAATCACATCGTATTGTTCTAAATCACTTTGACTGAGAATTTCCTGACAGCCTTGAACTGCGAGTTCATTAGTCCCACCTTCGGGAATAATGAAAGTTTCAGGAAACTGCTGATGTAACTGTTGAAGATAGTTTGCATCATCTCGTAAGCGATATTCATTGCGTGAGACAAAATGTAGATGCATTCCTAAACTTTGAGCTTTTGCTAAGGTTGGATTAAGAGCTCTGTCAGCTAACTCTTCCCCACGAATAATTCCTATACTTTTTAAGCCAAAAAGATGAGCTGCATAGGCAGTCGCGGCAATATGGTTGGAATAGGCTCCACCAAAAGTCAAAATGCTTGATAAATTTTGCTGTTTTGCGGCAAGAAAATTGTATTTTAATTTGAAAAACTTATTGCCCGAAATTTGAGGATGAACTAAATCTAATCGTTTAATGTCGAGATGAACTAAAGAGGGGAGTTCAATGTGCTGGTAGGGGATGGGCTGGGCAATGTGATCAAACATTAGAAATTGAGAAAAATAATGATTGATCACATTGTAGCTTTTTAATGAGGCTTTTAAAAAGCAGTTTACGAACCTGTATCGACAGAAGTAATCACTGACATGCCAGGGCGTAAGTGTTCGATTCCTTCCTGATTTGGATCAATGGTAATACGTACCGCAATTCGTTGAACCACTTTGGTAAAGTTTCCAGTTGCATTGTCAGGTTTCAATACACTGAACTCCGAACCTGCAGCTGGTGAGATCTGCTCAACATGTCCTGTAAATTTTTTATGTTTCATGGCGTCGACTGTGAACCATGCTTTTTGACCAATTCGCATATTAGCAATTTGGGTCTCTTTGAAGTTAGCGATTACCCAAGTTTGCTGTGGAATCAGATAGAGTAATTGTGAACCTGCTGCTACATATTGCCCAACACGAGGGTTCACCTCACCAAGTTGACCATCCATTGGAGCAACAATAACACTGTAGTCTTTAGTAGTTTGCGCCTGATCTAATTGTGCTTTAGCGCTAGAAACTTGTGCTTCTAAGCCAGCTTCTGCGACCTGCGCCGTTTTAAGTGCTTCTTTGGCAACTAAAACATTAGCTTCTGCCTGCTTCAGTGCTGCAAGATTATTTTCAGCATCTGCCGCGGCTTTATCTTGTTCAGATTTAGAGGCAGCGCCACTATTTCCTAACTGTTGATAGCGTCTAAGCTGGGCTAAAGAGAGTTCATATTGAGCTTTAACTTGTTCTACTTTAGCTTGTGCAGCCACAATATCAGCTTGTTTTTGAGCAATAGACTGCGTTTGGTTGGCTAAAGTATTTTTAGCTTGTTCAACCCCTGAAGCGGCTTGCGCTACTTTTTGGTCGTAAGTCGTTGCATCAATATGCATTAATACTTGACCCTTTTTAACGTAGTCAAAGTCCTTAACTAATACATCTTTAACGTAACCATTAATTTGTGACGATAAAATCGTGGTTTTACCTTTGACATAGCTATTGTCAGTTTGCTGAACACTCGTTGCGAAAGGTCCGATTCTCCATGCCCATAAAATCACTAAAATACCGACAATGAGCACAACCAGCATCCATAATAAAGTTGAGCGTTTTGTCGGAATCAGTTTACTTGCAGGTGCAGGTGTTGGCTCGTTGGTAGGTGCCTGAGCAGGTGTTGGTTCCGGTTTGTTTTGATCATCTGACATATATCAATCTCAATTTCTATTTCATCAATAAAGAAGCTATTAAGGACGGCTAATTCCTCTGCGTTGTAGATATTTACTCCGTGCAATATTAAATCCACCCCACAAAAGTAGTGCGACAGCAAAAATACCGTTTAATGCAATAACATCATTGTAGGCACGCACTTGCGCTTCACGTGTGACTACTTGATTAAGTGAGCGCATGGATTGAGCTGTTTGTAATGCTGGGTCAGTCGTAGTAACTGATGCGCTGCGTTGATAGGTAGAGAGTCTTTGAGCGACCAGAGGGTCTGCTTGTTCTAAATCTTTAATAATTTCGGCTTGATAGTTTTGCGTCCGATGTTGTTGATAGGTCGAGAAGAACGAAGACCCGACAAGACCACCGAAAGTTTGGGTTGCAGAAAATAATACGATGAAGGTCACCACATAAGATGGACCTTTAGCAAGTGTTTGCGCAAAGCCAATCAGGAGCAAGGGCCCAATAAATAGACCACCAGCAAAGCCGACTAAAAACTGACTTGCAAAGAAATTCACAGGTCGGACATCACTGGTTAAGTGATAATCTAGTCCACACGCGACTAAAATTAAAAACTCAGCAAAAAGTAAGTGGAAGATAATTCTTTCACGTGAAAAAGTAAGCGCACTAAAAAGTGTTCCGCTTAAAATCCCCACTAATATGACCACATAGAGGGGAACAAATTGGTCAGGACCCATTCCCATAGTTTTTAAGAAGTTAACCGCTGCATAACTTTGTTCTGACATTAAAAGTCGAATGGCAAAGGCACCAAAAATGAAACGTAGGGTAGAAGCGGCCCCTAACCAGCGCGTCATAATTAATGGATTGGCGCGATAATGTTCATAAAGCAAACCAAGAACAACTAAGCTAAAACCTGCAATTAATACATAAGCAAGCCACTCGCTATTAAACCACCATAAAATTGGACCTTGTGTGAGCACAATACATAAACAGGCAAAGCCGGGAGCGAGTAAAGCAAAGGTGAAAAAATCTTGCTTCTCAAAAACATAAATCCGTAAGCTACGTGGTAATTTCAATGAAACAACCATGGCTAAACAACAAAGTGCTAAGCCGAGCTCAAACGTATATAGAACAGACCAACTGTCTGTATTTACAAGAAATGGAGAAATAATCCAAGCTAATGGTACGCCGAGTTGCTGAAAACCGAATGCGATATATATTCCTTTTGCCATGTCTGCTTTTTTAAAAGCTTGCATGGTGTAATACATGCCTAATGAGCTCAGTGGCGCGCCAGCTAAACCCGCGACAACCCGTGCGAATAGTGCCATTTCATAGGTGTGTACAAAAATATGCAAAACAAGCACGGCAATAAAAATAACGAGCCCTATTTCTGAAAACACTCTCAGACCATATTGTTGCCGGGCTTTAAACAAAATCAGGTTTGAGCTGACATTTGCCATAACATAGGCCGCAGGCAGCCAAGCAGCTTCTGAAGGCGTCAGGCCATATTCACCTTGGATTAAGGGTAAATTTGCCGTAATAAAACCATTACTTAAGCTTGCTGAAAGAGCGATGAATAAACCGATAAAAAAGTAAATAAACCGCTTAGGTACAGAATGCGCAATAGCTGCTGGTGAACCAGGTAAAGTCGGTTGCTCTTCAGGTGTCCAGTCGGGTGGTGTTTCTAAATAACGAGGCGTTTTACTCATTCTATCCCTCGAATTTTTTGTATTTGAATACCATGAAATAGTAATTCAATTGCTCGTTTTGCTAAGCGAGTCTGTTCTTCTGGCTCATGTCCTTGAAATGAAGAACCTAACATTGCAGTGACCATTGCATAGTCGTCCGCAGTTAGATCGGCTCGGCACAATTTTTGTTTTATCGCATTTTCAATCAGTGGGTTAAGTGCATTATTTCGCCGTTCATAAATTTTTAACATAATTGGATCTTGTCGATCAATCACTCTCCAAAAATCTTGCAAAATTGCAAGCTTGGGAAGTTGTGCAATATGTCCTTCAATTAAACGAAATAAACCATCCTCGAATTGTTGAAAATGAGCTGCTTTTTGCTCTAGCTGTGTAATCGCACGCTCTAAAAGGGCGCTAATTAAAGCTTTGCGATCACAAAAGTTGCGGTAAAAAGTTGCTCTACCAACACCAGCGTGGTCAATTACAACTTGTAAGGGGACATTAATGCCATGGATACGAAAACATTCTTCGGCTGCATTGAGTAATTCATCCCGATTATGGGCAGCGATTTTTTGACGTTTACTCATGTCATTGATTGAGGAGTTTTAAAGGTTATATATTTAACGGACATTTTTGTCCGTTGTGAAGATATAAATTGTAAAAACATGAAAATTCAATTTTCATCATTTATATCTTCTGCATTTTTATATGTGTCATAAAAAGCTGTTAGAATACCGCGCAATTGCGTGATGCTAGGTCAATACAATGTTTGAGTCCCTTATTCCTCTTTTTTCAATTGCGATGGCATTGATGCTTGGAGCAATAAGCCCGGGGCCAAGCTTTATTTATGTAGCGCAAAATTCGATTTCTAAATCACGTAAACATGGGTTGTTTACAGCATTGGGAACAGGGACAGGCGCAGCTCTGTTTGGCCTATTAGCTGTTATGGGGTTACAAGCAGTTTTATTGGCGGTACCTTCTGCTTATTTAATTTTAAAAATTGGTGGTGGGCTTTATTTGCTTTGGCTGGCTTTTAAAATTATTAAACACGCTAAAGAACCAATTGCAATGGAAAACGATGGCAAATCGAAAATGACTTATAAACAAGCATATCGATATGGCTTAATTACCCAGTTAAGTAATCCAAAAATCGCAGTTGTATTAGCGAGTGTATTTACAGCTTTACTGCCAAAAGAAATCCCGAATTATTATTATATTGCTCTACCAGTTATCTGTTTTATGATTGATGCTGGCTGGTACTCATGTGTTGCGATGCTGCTATCTTCAGAGAAGCCCCGAAAAATGTATTTAAAGGCAAAAACAGGTGTGGATCGAGTTACTGGAAGTATTGTTACGCTATTAGGTTTAAAGCTGATCTTTTTCAAGTAAATAAAGTTTAATTAAAATATCTAAAAGATAAAAAGCCAGGCAATGAAAGTCTGGCTTTCTTTTTGTGTAGAATATATAC
>NZ_JABVBF010000138.1 GCF_013344765.1 Acinetobacter lactucae | reverse complement strand
GTATACAATTAGATATGTTCATCGGAACAACACTTACTATATCGCTTCGAACAAGGAAGGAAATTTTATTATTCTTGAGTCACTTGATTCAGAGTTTCGTATGGGCCATCAAATTTCATATGATGGTGAAAAAGTATTTAACCTGACACTAAATGACGAAACAGATGCCGTCATTAAACTGCAGACTAATGAAAAAGGAGCTTATGAGTACTTAAATTCAGTTAAGTAAATAAGCTTTGTTTTTTGAGAAAAAACTATGGTATGTTTAATTGCGCTTTAATGATGAGCAAGTTTAATTCATGAACTGTTTACTAAATAAAACCACCACGGCCTACAAAAAAGGCTGCGTGTGATTTTTATTAGAGCGAATTAATAAGATAACCAAACCCAGCCAATAATGGCTGGGTTTATTTTTCTCTGCACATTATTGGTTTTTACAGAGAAAGATTATGGATAAAAGTCATAACTCAAAATCAGCTTTACTTGTTATTGATATGCAAAATGGCCTATTTAACGGAGAGCTGAAGCCGTATAGTCATCAAAATGTACTTTCAAATATTCTTAAGCTTATTGAGCATCAGCGCTTAAATGAGAGACCAGTTATTTTTGTCCGTCATGTTGGAGCAAAAAATACTCCGTTAGATCCAGACTGTGCCAATACGCAATTGATAGCAGACTTATCTTTTAATCAGGATAAAGATACTGTGATTGAGAAAATTTACCCTAGCAGCCTCAAGAGTACTGTTCTCAAAGATTTATTAGGAAAACTTGATATTTATGAAATCATAGTTACAGGTATGAAAACTGAGTATTGTATCGACACTACTATTAGAGCCGCTTCAGAAGTGGGATATGAAGTAACTTTAATCTCTGATGCACATACTACATTTGATTCTATTCATTTAAGTGCTCAGCATATAATTGATCATCACAATCAAATTTTTAGGAATGCTTTTGCTAAGGTAATAACTACGGAAGAGTTTATAGATGAGTTTTAATTTAGAAACAAAATGCTAAAGCCAAGTACTTCTTTTGAAGAGATGTACAGCCTTAGAAGGGCGCGGTACAGGAGGCTTTGTTAAATACTGTTATTGGAAGGGCTTTTTTATTCTTAAGTATTTCTGTAAGATCCTTACGTTGCTTTAAACAACAATAAACCTTAATGATCAGCGCAAAAGTCATAAGGGGAAAGCCTACTTGAAAGAGTAGGCTTTTTTTATTTATCTATAAAAGCTACTTCAAGTGGGGGCAAGCTTTAAAACGTATAAACTTAGCTAATTTTTCGCCTGATTTATCAACTTTTAATCTATTGATAAACATTATTTTCCTTTTCAAGCCCTGTGAGTTTTGACAAAATGCAACAAGTCACAATGGTCAATGCGGTTATCACAAATTTATAGTTTGTTAAGATTTTGCATGCACACAATTTATTTTTATGTAATTCAAAAGTTTGGACGTAATTTCTAATGGAAACACAATATAAGGTGTTATGTGTCTGTTTAGGAAATATTTGCCGTTCTCCCACGGCTGAGGTGGTTTTTAGACATTATTGTGACTCGCATCAACTTAATGTCATTGTAGATTCAGCTGGAACGAGTAATTATCATCCAAATAAAGCACCTGATCAGCGCAGTCAGTTGCATGCTAAAAAAAGAGGCTATGACTTATCATCTTTACGAGCAAGACAACTTTCAACCCAAGACTTTTTAGAGTTTGATTTGATTTTGGCAATGGATCATCAAAATTTTGAAGATATTCATGACGTGTTGCAAAGGGCCATTTCTCAATTTGGCGCACATCAAATTCGTGCAAAAGTAGCTTTAATGAGTGAGCATGATCCTGAATACCCACAACAAGCGTTGCCTGATCCTTATTATGGCGGCGCTGATGGTTTTGAACGTGTACTCAATCAATGCGAGTCTAGTAGTTTGGCGTGGGTTAATATTTTAAAAAAACAATTGAATGTTTAAGAATAGGTTTTTCAACACAATGCAAATTCAGAATCAAGTACAGCTTAAGCCATTCAATACCTTAAGTTTAGATGCAACCGTTTCCCACTATACTAAAGTTGGCAGTATTCAAGATATTGAAGCAGCTTTAGATTTTGCAGAGCAGCATCAGTTAAATGTACTTGTATTATCGGGCGGTAGTAATATGTTATTGCCGCAGCAGATCAATGCTTTAGTGATTCATCTTGATATTCAGGGAATTGAAGTTTTATCAAACGATCATGATTTTGTTCGGGTTAAAGTAGGTGCAGGCCAAGTCTGGCATGATTTTGTTTTATATAGCACTGAGCAGAACTGGTTTGGTTTGCAAAATTTAGCCCTTATTCCAGGTTTAGTTGGTGCTTCACCCGTACAAAACATTGGGGCGTATGGGGTAGAGGTAGGCGAGTTTATTGAGTCAGTACAAGTGTATGACCGTAAATTAAAGCAAACTCAGACAATTTTAGCGGCCAACTGCCATTTCGCCTACCGCCATAGTATTTTTAAAGATGATCCGAACCGTTACATTATCACGCATGTTACTTTTAAATTGCTTAAACAGCCGCACTTAAAACTTAACTACGGCGATTTAAAACAAGCAGTTGGAGACAATCAGACGGCTGAAAATTTACAAAATCAAGTCATCCAGATTCGTCAAAGTAAGCTTCCTGATCCAAAAGAATATCCAAATGTAGGTAGTTTCTTTAAAAATCCAATTGTTAGCCCTCAAGAATTTGAACGCTTAGTCACACAATTCTCAACAATTCCTCATTATCCTCAAGCGAATGGAAACGTTAAAATTGCAGCAGGATGGTTAATTGATCAGGCAGGTTGGAAAGGGAAACAACTTGATATGGTTGGGATGTTCCATAAACAGGCATTAGTTTTGGTGAATTATGCCAATGCATCTCTTACTGATGTAAAGAAAACTTATCAGGCTGTACAACATGATGTTGATCAGCGTTTTCATATTATGTTAGAACCAGAGCCTGTGCTTTATAACAGTTTAGGTTTAATTGAAAATCATACGGAATAGTTTTATGCCAAAAGTACACTTAATGGTACGTTTAGTCCAAGTAGTCACCGTACTATTTGTGCTATTAGGCTGTTTCGTGGTTTTTTTATATTCGCCATTTTATTCAAAACTTATTGTAGCTGGGCTTAATTATTTTGTTCCAGTTGACGTTAACCAAGTCGCTGCTGAGAGTCAGAGACAGGCTGCATTAAGTGAACATGATAATTTAGAGCCGGGTTCAAATTTATGGATTGCTCGTCAAGCGTATTTAAAACTGACAGAGCAAGCGTTACGTGAAAAAAAGACATCTGATCTGACCTATATTCAAGAAAATTATAAAGCCTTACAACAAATTATTCTTTTAGAAGAAAAGGAACAGGATTCAGAAGAACAAGCAGCCTCTGTAAAGGTTCCTTTAGTCGCTAAAAACTCAGATATTGATGCGGCAGATGAAGCGAGTGGCCCTGTTGATGAAGCACTCTTTATTAATAGTTCTGAAAACAATGCACTTACCGAACAATATACAGAATTTCTAGCAAGAAAACCTGTGGTACCAGAGCAGCAAAAATCTGTTAGTGAGCCTGAACAGAAAATAGAATATGTACGTAAAAATCCATTACCTTTGCAACCTAAAAAGTTATCAGAACCTTATGCAATTGTTGTGTTAGGTGGCGGATTGACTTTAGACAAAAATGGTAAGGATATTGTTGTTAACGGCTATACGCGTTTGCGATTAGAAAAAACTTTAGAAGTTGAAAAACAAAATCATCTACCTATTGTACTAAGTGGTGTAGAAGCACCTTATATGCAAGCTTGGTTAAAAGAACGCGGTGTTGAAGCAAAACTACTAGAAAAACGTAGTATGAATACATGTGAAAATACCCGTTTTAGCTCTTTATTACTTCAGAAAAAAGGTGGAGCACCGACGGTGATGTTGGTTACAGATGAATACCATATGCCGCGTACACGTCGACTGTTTGCTTTAAATGGTATAGAAACTATTCCTGTTGTGGCTCCAATGCCAACCCCGCTGACACGTTGGCAACCAAGTGTGCAAAATTACGATCATAGCCGCCGTGCAAATTATGAATTACTTGCGACAATTCGCGACATGTTGTTTGGCTCAAGTGATTGTCGAGAGGTTCCTTAATGTCAGATATTCCATTTCTCAATCCTGCCGTATTGAAACAATTAGATTTACCGGTTCCTAACCGTGATCTTACACCTCAGGTTTTGAGTCCACTCAATTTAAATACATTAGAAGAACCTTCTCGTGATTTGTTAGCTTACCGCAAATTATATGGTTTACATTTACTTGAATGTGACCATTGGCAGGGGTATGTTCAAATGCCTTTATTCCGTTTGCATGTACAAGTTTTCAAACCTAAAGCAGAAAAAATACAAGGTACAGTCTGTTTATTGCATGGTTACCTTGAGCATAGCGGTATTTATCAGCCGATTATTCGTGAAATTCTTGAGCAGGGTTTTAGTATTATCACTTATGATTTGCCGGGACATGGATTAAGTGATGGCTCACCAGCCAGTATTAAAAATTTTGATCATTACCAACAAGTTCTGATGGCTGTTTATCAATATGTAAAACATGCAGATCAGTTGCCAAAACCATGGGTCGGTATCGGTCAGAGTACGGGTGGAGCAATTTGGATGCATCATTTATTAGAATATGCTGAAAAACGCCAAGATCCGATTGTAGATAGAGTCTTATTACTTTCTCCGTTAATTCGTCCTGCAAAAACAGCATGGTGGCATAACCCTGTTGGATTGGGCATTATTCGCCGTATTAAGCGCCAAGTACCAAGACACTTTAGACGTAATAATCATAATCCTGAATTTTTACGTTTTATTCGTTTAAAAGATCCTTTACAACCACGCATGATGGGCATGGACTGGATTTTGGCAATGTCAAAATGGATGCAAGAAATGGAAGAGAGGCCTGCTTGCCGTATCCCTGTGTGGCTTGCACAAGGTGCTCTCGATCAGACGGTTGATTGGCGTTACAACATTGAATTTATTCGGCGTAAATTTAGACTCCAAACGTTGTTAATGCTTGAAGAAGGTTCTCATCAATTAATTAATGAACGTGCGGATATACGTGCGGCTTTAACAGGGTTGATTCCGGCCTTTTTAAATGCAAAGCCAAAACATTTTTATTATTAAAAAATAATGCATCTATCCAAAATTGCAGATAGATGCATGACTTCATTTTTTAGTTTATTTTGAGTTTTGATAAAGCTGCATAAAGTTTTTATAAACCGAAGACTGCTTTTGTGGACTATACATATTACGTTCGATGGTTCCTTTATCAGTTTTGATCAAAACATTCACATTTTGAGCATTTTTAAACTCTTGTAAGAATTGGCTTGGAATAATAAAGTAAGTTGTTGAATGTTTTGGAACTAATCGGCTCACATTGGTTTTTTCAGTGGCTTGAGCTGCTTCATAATTAAATCGTTTGCCATCAATATCAAAAGTCAACGAGTTAATATCATAAAAGTTATAACTACTACTTAAATGAACATCTACACGAAGCTGATTTTTTTGATTTTCATTCCATTTAACCAATAAGCTTGGGCATAGTTCAGTTGGTGAGCAGTTTAGCTGACCAGCTGTCTTTACCTCTTTAGGAGCTGTTGTATTAACCTGTGTGGTGCTACAAGCCGCTGTAAGTAGACATGAACCCAATAGTAGTAGAGATTTCTTCATCATATAAATTCCAAGATAGTATGCTTAATATTATTTATGTTAAGAGTAATAAATTTTGACATAAATTAGCGCGTAGTTGGACCTAAAAATACAAATGGTTTTGCAATTTTAAAGGAAGAGGTTGCATCACCCGCATAGATATGGCTTTGATCGGGTCCTAAATCAAGTCTACGTGTTTTGCCATCTTTAAAGTTAATCTTTTTCAAGTCGACCCAAAATACATTTGGTGAGAGAGCAGACTCAAAAAAGTAGAGCATCTGTTTGTGGTCGGCAACAGTTCGCCAGCGAGTTGAAGAGATATTAGGTTCTTCTTGAGTATTTAACCCATAAGGAACAGATGCATTTCGAATGACACTGAATACAGAGGCTTGAGCTTGCTTTGCATCATCATTTTTAGGAATTGCATTAATGTAGAATGATGCACGTGCAAAGCGGTCAGATGCTCGGTTTGTGCCGGGAAGCATAACTGTTCCACCAATTTGCTTCCAATATTCGGCAAGTGCGAGTTGTTTATCGAAAGTAGGTGAGTTAGTCATGACCTGATAGCTCTTGCTATGGTGAATCACTTGTTTTCCACCAATATATTCGATAATCGCGCTATCACCTGTTTTATCGGAAATAGATAAATGCAGTGTAGTTAATCTGGTTTCACCAGGAACACTATCTGTAACGATTGTATAAGGTTCTTTCTCTAGCACTTTGACAGCCTCATCTACAGTTGCAAAATTATCGAGTACATACTGTGCCCAAGCAGCAATGCTGAGTAGCGGTTTATTAGATTTTTTTACATCGGGGTATTCCGATTCGACTAACCATAAGACATTAGCAACTAAACCTGCTTCATTCATTCCATCAGTTGTGGAAACTTCATAACCTGTCGCAATTACACTTCCATATTTAGAGGTCCATTTTATTGAGTTAGGGCCTGCATTACCTTCACGGCTAACTCCGCTTGGCATAATCCATAAATTTGTACCTGTATCAACTTTCCAATCCATTGAACGAGCAGTAATAACGTGTTGATTATTGCCTAAATATACAGCACGTGTACAAGCAGCAGCGTAGCTACTTAAGCCTACAGCGATTGCGACAAAAGAAGAGATGAATGTTTTTTTCAACATGATGAGCTACCTTCTTGTTATAAACATTAAAAAAGTATTTATTAAATAAAATTAAAATATGTACGTTATTTATACTTTTATATTAGGTGAAAAATCTATTAAAGACAAATTAAAAGCGGAAGGAGATTTAAGCGAAAATCACATATTATTTTGAAATATGGAAGAGCATCACACTATAGATGTAATGCTCAAATTATAAAAATTAATATAAATTAAAAATGATTGGCATCTGCCATATTCCACATTCGATAATAGAAATTATCATCGTCGTTATTAAGTTCAGATTGCAAAAGTTCACCTTCTTTTAAGAAAAAATGTAATTGAGCATAGTTCTTAATTTCACGGTCATTTACACGCTGAGCCAAATGATGGGCTTTAATATCAGAAGGATGACGTAAACCCGCCGCAGCAATCATTTCTGATAATGCATGCAATGTATTTTTATGGAAATTAAATACTCGTTCTGATTTAGTCGGTACATCAATAGCCTTTTGACGATCTTTATCTTGAGTCGCAACACCTACTGGGCATTGGTTAGTATGGCAACTCTGTGCCTGAATACACCCAACTGCAAACATGAAACCACGAGCTGAGTTAACCCAGTCTGCTCCGAGTGCAAATGTACTGGCAATATCAAATGCACTAATGATTTTACCACTCGCACCAATTTTAACTTGGTCTCTTAATCCTGTACCGACAAGTGTGTTATGGACAAAGCGCAGACCTTCACGTAATGGCGTACCAATATTGTCGCTAAACTCAATTGGCGCTGCACCTGTACCACCTTCAGAACCGTCAACAACAATAAAGTCAGGAACAATTTTTGTTTCAAGCATTGCTTTAACAATACTCATAAATTGCCAAGGTTGGCCAATACACAGTTTAAAACCAACTGGCTTGCCACCAGATAATGTGCGTAACTTCTGTAAGAAATGCATCATTTCAATTGGTGTAGAAAAACTAGAATGCTTGGCAGGAGAAATACAGTCGTGATCGCGAGAAACACCACGTATTTGGGCAATTTCTTCGGTAATTTTATGTTTAGGTAAAATACCGCCATGACCAGGTTTTGCACCTTGTGAAAGCTTTAGCTCAATCATCTTGATCTGCGGTAATTGAGATTGTTTTGCAAACTTTTGTTCGTCAAATTTCCCATCTATGGTACGGCAACCAAAATAACCACTGGCAATTTGCCAAACAATATCACCGCCATTTTCTAGATGATAAGGGCTTAAACTACCTTCACCAGTATCATGATAAAACCCGCCTAATTGCGCTCCTTTGTTTAGTGCACGGATTGCATTAGCACTTAAACTACCAAAGCTCATGGCAGATATGTTCATAATAGAGGCACTATACGGTTGAAGGCATTGCGCATTACCCACCTGTATACGGAAGCTCTTTGGATCTGCTGGTGGGCAGGGGCTTATTGAGTGGACAATAAAACGGTAATTTTCTTGATAGACATCAATGATTGAACCAAAAGGCTTGTCTGCATTTTCATTTTTTGCACGTTGATAAACTAAGCTTCTTTGCATTCGCGAAAAAGGTAGAGCATCTTGATCCGCTTCAATAAAGTATTGGCGAATTTCAGGACGTATATCTTCAAATAAAAAACGGAAATGCCCCATAATTGGATAATTTTTTAAAATAGAATGTTTATTCTGCAAAACATCATAGAGGCCTAATAAACTTAAGGCACCTGTAACTACCCATAAACCGTTAAGTAAGGTATCAGAAATAAAGTAATAGATACTATGAGGGGTATATACAGTTCGAAACCATGTAATGCTGAGTGCAGTAAAAATACATAAAAACCAGAGGGAATGGCGTGAAAAGAATGTATTGAGAAATTTATGTCGAATGATTTGTGCTGGACTCGCCATATTGGAACAAATTCCTAATGTTTTACTGGTACATACCTTGCCAAGAAGCAAGTCAAACTACAAGTATGCAATTGTTGTTAGTTTTATGGCGAGAGAGAAGGTGGTATTCAAAAGGTTAGTTGGATCTATAAATTGATCTTAGATAGACAGAGTTCTATCTACACGTAATATTTCATCTAATTTCCATAACCAAAATTAATTATAAAATTAAAAGACTCGAAGGATTTCATGGTTAGGAGATTAAGAATATCTTTAGTGTTCGGTTTAACAGCGCAGACAATTAATTTAAAGAACTGGCTGAGTACGGTAAAACTTTTATATTGCTAGTTTTTTATAGTCAGCAGATTTCTTGGTTTGATTGTTCATTTAATTTTACAAACAGTTGAGCTAGCAAGATGCATTGGTTGAAGAAAATTATCTCTAATTACTGAAATTTATAAAAAAATCTAACAGTATGGTAAAGCACTTAGATTTCTTATTCATATACTATGATTTTCTTATTATTTTTAAATATATAGAAT
>NZ_JABVBF010000137.1 GCF_013344765.1 Acinetobacter lactucae | reverse complement strand
ATTTACAATTCATTTTATTTGTTAGAGAATAAATTATGAGCTATAAACGATCATCTTTAATGCAAGAGCGGATGGAGCAAAATCGTAAGTCGATTTTGAGTTCAGCCAGAAAATTAATTTCAGAGGGAGGGTTTAAAGACGCGCAAATACAAACAATTGCAGAGCAAGCGGGCGTATCAAGTGGTCTTGTTTATCGCTACTTTGATAATAAGAGCCAAGTGTTGATTGAGGTTTTGTCTGAGGCCATTAATACAGAGCTATTGGTGATTGATTCGATTACCGAAAGTGACTTATCGGCAAAACAGAAATTACATAAGGCTGTGGCAACTTTTGTAAAACGGGCACTCAATAGTCCCCAGCTTGCGTATTCACTCATGTTTGAACCCGTCGATTCAACGGTTGAACATGAGCGTTTTCGTGTGAAGCAATTGATTAAACAAAGTATTAAAAAAATACTTGCGGATGGAAATGCAAGTGGTGAGTTTGTCTTGGACGATTTAAATACAGCCGCACTTTGTGTAGTCGGCGCCATGACCTATGTGGTGGTTGAACCTCTAGACCCAGCTCAAAATACAAAGTTTGATCATGTGCATAAAGACTATTTTTCAAAACAGATCGCTGACTTTTGTGTAGATGCTGTGCAGAAGAAATAGGGCATATAAAGGATAGACATTACAAAGTAGGCGGTTTGGAAAAGTAGTTGCAGTAACAACAATTAGATCAGGTAAGAAGAGAATTAGAAGAATCAAGGAGAATGATTCAATGCAACAAGAACGGTTAAGTTACGCCTCGGGACCAAGCACACAGCCCTTATTGGGTATGACCATTGGTGAACAATTTGATCAGGCCTGTCAGCAATATGCTGAAAAGGAGGCAATCGTTAGTTTTCATCAAAACAGACGATTAACCTATAAAGCTTTACAAGATGAAGTAAACGCTTTTGCTTGTAGCCTTTTAAAATTGGGATTAAAAAAAGGAGATCGGTTAGCCATCTGGTCACCTAACTGTGTGGAGTGGACAGTTACCCAATTTGCAGCCTTTAAAGCAGGGATTATTTTAGTCAATCTCAATACAGCTTATAAGAGTCATGAACTTGAATATGTGTTGAACAAAGTCTCATGCAAAGGATTGATTATTGCTTCTCAATTCAAAACGACTGATTACCAAGAATTACTCACAAAAATTGCCCCTGAGTTAATTAACAGTCCAGATAAAGTGCTTAGTTCAGAACGTCTGCCACATTTAAAATTTGTCATTAAAATTGATGATCAGCAACATACGGGTATTCATCGCTTTAGTGATTTAGTCACTACGCCGACATCAGAACAGTTAGAAGAGTTAAAACTATTAACCAAGCAACTTCAGTTTGATGAAACCATTAATATCCAATTTACTTCAGGCACAACCGGTAACCCTAAAGGGACCATGTTGACCCACCATAATATTTTAAATAATGGCTATTTTGTCGGTGAAGGCATTCGTTTAACCCCTCAAGATAAAGTGTGTATTTCTGTGCCGTTGTTTCATTGTTTTGGCATGGTCATGGGGAATCTAGCCTGCGTAACGCATGGGTCAACCATGGTCTATCCATCTGCTGTATTTAATCCTTTGGAAACTTTAAAAGCGATTCATCAAGAACGTTGTACGGCAGCTTATGGCGTACCAACCATGTTTATTGCAACCTTAGAGCATGAACAGTTTAATGATTTTGATCTATCGAGCTTAAGAACAGGCATTATGGCAGGTAGTCCTTGTCCACGTGAAATTATGCAACGTGTTATAGACCGAATGCATATGTCTGAAATCACCATTTGTTATGGCATGACTGAAACCTCGCCAGTGAGTGTACAAAGCTCGGTAAATGATTCGATTGATAAACGGGTAAGCACAGTTGGGCATGTTCATCCGCATGTTGAAATTAAAATTGTCGATTTAGAAGGGCAAATTGTTCCGCAAGGGACTTTGGGTGAGCTATGCGTCCGTGGTTATTCAGTGATGGCTGGTTATTGGGGTGAAGAGGAAAAGACCCGTGAAGTGATTGACACGGCTGGCTGGATGCATACGGGTGACATTGCCGAGATGGATCAAGACGGTTTTATTAAAATTAAAGGCCGTATTAAAGATGTCGTGATTCGTGGTGGGGAAAACCTCTTTCCGAAAGAGATTGAAGACTTTTTATATACTCATCCAGACGTAAGCGATGTACAGGTGATTGGCTTGCCAGATGCGAAATATGGTGAAGAACTTTGTGCATGCATTATTCTGCATGAGCATCACCAAGTCGATGAAGACAGCATCCGCCAATTTTGCAAAGAACACATTTCACACAACAAAGTGCCGCGTTATGTCCGATTCTTTAATGAGTTTCCAATGACTGCTTCTGGCAAAGCCCAAAAGTTTAAATTGCAGGAAATTATGCGAGCTGAACTTAATTTAACAGGAAATGTCTTTGACTGAATAAGTCAAAAGCTCGGTCAAAGTGCGGCAAAGGAAAATCGAAATACGGTTTAAATAGAGGGACACGCAAAATGGCAAAAGACTTTAATAGCCCTAAAGTAGTCGAAGGATATGATGCACATATTCGTAAATTAATTCCGGGCTATGAAGTGATCCACCAACAGGTGGATGCCATTTTGCAGTCGGCGTTGCCACCAGATGCTCATATCTTAATTGTGGGCTGTGGTACGGGTTACGAACTCGAATATTTACTTAAAAGACATCCAAACTGGCAATTCACAGCGGTTGATCCATCTTTGACTATGCTGAAAAAAGCCCAAGAACAGGTTGAACTTTTAGGTAAGTCTTCCCAAGTCACCTTTGTTCACGGTGAAACGTCAGCTTTACCTCTTGAAAATTGCTTTGATGCTGCACTTTCTATTCTGGTGGCTCATTTTATTGAAGATGAGATAAAACCTGTTTTTTTTAAGGATATTTATGATCGTTTAAAAGAAAAAGCAGTTTTGCTGACCTACGATTTAATGACTTGTGTAAACCCACAGCAACTGAAAGCCTTACGTTATTTATGTTTGGTGCAAGGTTTAACGGAAGAGCAATGTCAAAAAATGTTAGAGCGTATGGACCAAGACTTTTTTAGCCTAACTACTGAAGGATATATAAAACTTTTAGAAAAAGCTGGTTTTGAAAGGGTGCAATCTTATACGCAAATTTTGACGTATCAGGGATTTATTGCAAAAAAATAATGGATTTGGGAAAGCGTTAATACGGATATAAAACCTGCATATTCTCAATGAGGAAGAGAATATAAAAACTGAAAAAAATTAGAAGATTTAGCTTTACTTAAAACAAATTCAAAAGTGGCTTTTAGGCCGCTTTAGGGAGGTTTTGTCTAAAAAATATGATCGAAGGTCTTTCTTGTGAAAGAAAGGCAAATTTTAAGCACCTATTTTAGATAGGTACATAACAAAAAGGATGTCGAGATCTTTAAGTGTAATTAAAGATCAAAAGGAAAATTTCATGATGAAAGTTTTAAATACAACGGTTCAAAAAAGCCTATTGACTGTTTCTGTAACCCTGTTTGTGTCTTCTGCTTTTGCAGGCCAAACAGATCCTGAAATAGCACAACTTCGCCAAGAAGTGAAAGAACTTCGGGCTATGTTACAAGCCAACATGCAGGCACAAAAATCTTTATCGCAAGCACGAGTTGAGCTAGCAAATTCAGTGCCCCCTCAAGCCGTACCACCAATACAGCAAGGTTTAACCAAGTCTGGTGCAGAATTTAACTTATATGGTTATATACGGGCAGATGCTTCTTATCAAATGAAGGGCGCATCTACTATGTATAACAATATTAGTGGGGTTCCGCTCGAAAATACGCCAGAAGAATCTGCTCAAAAAGACCAATTACACAGTACTGTTAATGTAACGCGCTTTGGGTTGAATTTTAAAACCCCAACTGCTGTGGGTGACGTGGGTGGAAAGTTAGAAATGGACTTCTTTGGGGCAGCCACTCGTGATCAGTTTCGGATACGCCATGCTTATTTAACTTTTGATAAATGGCTCATTGGTCAAACATGGTCAACTTTTATTGCACCAGAATATTATCCGGAAACGATTGATGCAGGCACATTTGTAGGCGGTGCATTATTAAGATCACCGCTGGTTCGTTATAGCGATAACTTAACTGCCAATACAAGTTTTGCTGTATCGGTTGAAGACCCGAAATATACCGCTGCATCAGATCCCGATAACAAAATGCGTTTACCTGCTTTGGTAGGGCGCTTAAACCATAAATTTGCTAATGGTTCGATGTTATCTGGCCGTAGTTTTGTTGCCGAAAAGAGAACTAATCATGATGAGGAAGTCGCTTGGGGCGTAGGATTTGGCGGTAAATACCAAATCACTCCTGATACATTACTTAAAGCCGATTATTACCATGTCAAAGGAGATGGTCGTTTCCTACTATGGAGTAACAGCGGTTATGCAATAGATGATCAAAACAATATGCATAGCAATGAATTTGACACTATTTCTTTGGGGATCACTCATCAGTTCACGCCACAAATTCGTTCAACCTTAGGTTATGGCTATATGAAAGCCAAAGATGATAACCGTTTTGCCGAATTACAACGTAATAGCACCACCCAAAATAAAGAGCTTTGGCAGGGCTGGGTGAATGCACTTTATAACCCTTACAAGCCAATTACCTTGGGCGTCGAATATGTTTATGGCGAACGAGAAACTTTTGATGGGCGTAACGGGATTGATAACCGCTTCAATATGATGGCGAGTTATGACTTTTAATTTATTCAATAAAACCTTGAATAATCTGTTTTTTCTTTAGGGTGCAGTATGTCGTTTTAAAAAATTGAATATGAATTTATCTCACAGAGGAGGTGAGTAAATGACAACATCTAAATTAAATGTAAATGAAGTTATTGATCAGGCCAGATTTACCCCTTTTCACTGGAGTATTTTACTTTGGTGCTTATTAATTATTATTTTTGATGGCTATGATTTGGTGATTTATGGCGTTGTATTGCCTTTGCTGATGCAAGAGTGGTCGTTAACAGCTGTACAGGCGGGGATGTTAGCAAGTACGGCACTATGCGGAATGATGTTTGGGGCAATGTTCTTTGGAACTTTGGCAGACAAAATAGGTCGTAAAAATGTGATTTTAATTTGTGTCACTCTTTTTAGTGGATTTACCTTTTTAGGTGCTTTTGCATCAAGTCCAATTGAGTTTGGGGTGCTTCGATTCTTGGCGGGACTTGGTATTGGTGGGGTCATGCCAAATTTGGTTGCACTCACCTCAGAATATGCACCTAAACGTATACGAAGTACGCTGGTGGGGAGTATGTTTAGTGGTTATGCGATTGGGGGAATTCTTTCAGCATTAATTGGTAGTTATTTGGTTGAAAGTCAGGGATGGCAAATCATGTTCCTGATTGCAGGCATTCCACTATTTTTATTACCTGTCATTTGGAAGTTTTTACCTGAGTCATTAACTTTTTTAGTTAAAACGGGAAAAATTGAACAGGCACAACGCATTATTCAAAAAATTTCACCTGAACAAAACCTGACTTTAAATACACAATTAGAACTTAATGAAGATAATGTTCCAACAGGTAGCTCTGTAAAAGGATTATTTCAGCAAGGCCGTGCATTCAATACACTCATGTTCTGGCTCGTATTCTTTATGTGCTTACTCATGGTGTATGCCTTAAGTAGCTGGTTACCAAAACTCATGCTGGCAGCAGGCTATTCACTCGGAAAGAGTATTTTATTCTTGCTTGCCTTAAATGTTGGCGCAATGATCGGTTCAATTGGTGGCGGTATCTTATCTGATAAATTCCATTTAAAACCAGTAATTATGGGAATGTTGCTGGCGGGTGTTATCGCTTTAGTCGGTTTAGGTTTTAACTCACCAGCTTATATTTTATATGGTTTGGTGACTGTTGCAGGAGCAGCAACGATTGGTACTTCAATTCTTCTTTATAGTTACGTTGCACAATATTATCCATTAAGTGTGCGTTCTACTGGGATTGGCTGTGCTTCTGGTGTAGGCCGAATTGGAGCAATTGTTGGACCCATCTTAACGGGCTTGTTATTAGGTTTAGAATTACCGCATAAGATGAATTTTGTGATGATCGCAATTCCTGCAATTTTGGCGCTTTTCGCTGTTATGGTGCTTCGACGACATGCAGCAGAAAAACAGTCTATTACACCAAAACTTAACGTCGAGTTAGAGGGAAATTAATCAATATTGATACAGGTAGGGAATAACTTCCTACCTGTATCTGGAGGTTTTATTGATTAAGGAATTGCTTTAAATCAACCAGATTTGCCATTTGTTGATTACCGCGATCATTAGGATGTAAATGATCTCCCGAATCATAAATTGGATTTAATCGATCAGAATGTTTGGGATCTTTTAAGCCTTGATCAAGATCAAGTACGCCGTCAAATGTATGGCTGGTTCTCATCCAGTGATTAATGCGCTGACGTAATTCATCTTTATTCGGTTGATAGTAATTATCTAAAGGAGTGTTGGGTAAGGCACCTGAAAATGGTAATAAGGTTGCCCCAATCACTTGAATACCTTGGCGATGTGCTTCCTCTACCACACGTTTATAGCCTTGGGTTAAAGCTTCAAAAGTAGGTATTGGTTGTTTAGGTGCAAATGCGGTGCCCGGCCATGAAATATCATTAATACCCACCAGAACAATTAATGTTTTCACTCCAGAATATTGAAATACTTCTTTTTTTAAGCGCTCTAAAGCACTGTCGCCCATACCGTCGTTAAGTAACCGATTTCCTGAAATTCCACTATTAATGACAGCCACGTGATGTGCAGATAAGCGCTTAGCTAAAAAGTCAGTCCATCGAGTATTTGCATCTAAAGTTGCAGTTGCGCCGTCAGTAATGGAGTCTCCAACCACTGCAACAACATGGGCTTTACGCTTCGGTTTTACTTCTACAGCCGACAATAATAATCGCGCAGTTGTGGTTTTGGCACTGCTAGGCGTATTTAAGTTCGCAGTCTGGTTGCCAGCAATAATCCAACTGGTTTGTTTCGCATTCCAATGAAAAGTTTTAAATGTAGTTGGCCTTTGAATAAAAGTATTTACCATTAACTCTGCATGATCTGGAGCAGGGAGCTGGATTGGATCACTCATCAGCTGTTTGCCAGGTAAAATTTGTGCTTTAAGCTTTCCAGAGAAATAAACTGGATAAGCATTCTTAGATTTTAGGCTTTGTCCTTTGACTAGCCCCACAGTAGTTTTATCAATATAGAGCGGTTGATCCCCATATTGATTGGTAAAAATGAGCCTAACAGCTTCACCACCTAAACTAATTTGACTGATTTGTTTGATGGTTTGATTAGATATTTGCTCTGGAATATTGGTCGGGAAAACGAAATCTTTATTCCAGACTTTTTGGGGGCTGGCTGCCCAAGTGGTAATCCATTGGCTCTTTTGTACTTCTGCTTGTGCAAAGCTCGTAAATAAAATGAGAGAGAATAGGGCGGGTTGATAAAGTTTCATCTCGTGAACTCTTTAAAACGAATTAAATTTATCTTGAAACAAATTGCTAGTTTGTTATAGCGACATAGATGGAATAAGATTTGTGAATGAAATTCATAAATAGATTTTGTTATGTCATATTTTGATATTAATCGGTCTGGCGAGTTGGCAATTTTTATTCGAGTGGTTGAGCTTGGGAGTTTCTCTGCCGTTGCAAGAGCTTGTGACATGACGCCGTCTGCGGTCAGTAAGTTAATTTCTCGGTTGGAAAAAAGACTTGGCGTTAGATTGATTAACCGTTCAACACGTCAGTTTCAGCTTACCAGTGAAGGATGTCAGTTTTATGAGCAAGGCATTCACATATTGAATAGTTTAGATGAACTAGAACAATCAGTTACTGCAAATCACATGCCGCAAGGGCGAATTAGAATTCATACCAGTCTTTCATATTGGACACATTTTTTATTGCCTTGTATTTCTCTATTTAACGAGTGCTATCCACAAATTGAATTAGAGGCTCATTTGAGTGATGATGTTATTAATTTAGTTGAGCAAAGAATTGATGTTGCAATTCGGACGGGTCCTTTGAAAAGCTCTAATTTGGTTGCTCGCTCACTCGGAAGTACTCAGAAACATTATGTATGTTCACCTGCATATATTGAAAAATATGGTCGTCCTCAGCACCCAGAAGAGCTTTATGAACATCAACTTTTAGATGTAAGTTATCAGCGCCAGAATAAAACATGGTTCTTTAAAAAAAATGATCAAGACATTACGCTTGCACCCACTAAAGTTTTAAAAGTAAATCATGGAGAAGCAATCTTACAGTTAGCGTTTGCAGGTGTAGGCATTGCACAGCTTAATGGATTCCAAGTCCGAAAAGCGCTAGAACAAAAGCAGTTAATTAAAATTCTTGAAGAATGGAATCTGGATGCTTCTGAAGAATTTCATGCTGTCTGGATCGGCCATGATAAATACGTTCCGAAACGTGTAAGGGTCTTTCTAGATTTCTTGGTGGAACATGCAAATATCAGTTAATTGAATCTTTTCTAGCACTTAACTGACATTTGTGAATTGTTTCATTCATTGTTTCCACAAAGTTCATGTTCGCATCAATATTTTGTAAGCTTACTTTTTCTAGATCTTCTACAAATTGTGGCGAATAATGTTCTTCTAAAGCGTCATAAATACAATTGCATTGTGAGAGCGCGTGGCCTGACCATACACAATGTGTATTGAATTCATTTTTACTGATAGGTCTGCATCCTAATAAACTAATAGAAATTATTAATAGAGTGCACACTAAAACAATACGATATAAAAAAAACATCATTATTGATCTTCGTTGGTTGTTGTTATCGTTAACTTATGCTTATAGATGTAATCATCTTTTAATAGCATTAAATATGGAGAGTTTCTGCCTAAAAAGATAAAAGTATTGATAGATAAAAAGATGAGAGGAATTCTTTAAAAGTGTTTTAAGCTGAACAAGATGATAATGAAGAGTAATAAAAATAAAATGATATAAAATAATAGTCATTAGAGACTCCTTGATAAAAGAAGTTGCGCCCAATCACTGCTATTAATTATGGTGGTGAAACGAAAGAGGGTTAGCAGACTGATACCTAAGAAACCAGCACACCCGAAGGTGTCCCACTCCCGTTCCTCCGTCAAAGGCACGAGGGGCTCCACACCAAAAAACTTGTTTTTAGCGCACTTAGGTAGACGATCTGCTAAAATCGACTGACAAAATAGGTCAGCGGATGAATCATAAGCTGAGCATTAAAGCGGGTCAATTGCAAAAATAAAATATTGGTTTATATAAACA
>NZ_JABVBF010000136.1 GCF_013344765.1 Acinetobacter lactucae | reverse complement strand
CAGCTTGATGTTCCCTTGAAACTCAAGTATGTTTCAATGAAACGATTGTGAAACACATGAAATGGCAAAGTTAAATTTTGAGTCAGAACAAGATTTTTATATATTATTTGAGCAACTTAAGGCTTTATTTCCAAATGCGAGTCTGTTTTTAGCAGACACAACGACTCACGCAATTCACTATAAATTTAATACAGATGACATTTCTGTTGAGAGCATGGCAGCGCTTACTCAAGACCATCATAATCAATATCTCGAAATCAATACTCCTAAAATGAGAAAGCGGTTCATCTATCAGGAAAATGATATTTACATCGCAGAGCATCGCATTATCGGGAAATTGCATATTCTACAGCCCGTTAGCATAGAGAATGATATTGCTGATCAAGTAGAGCTAACAGAACAATTGCAAGACTTGGCTAAAGTTTTCAATAGTTGTTCACCAGAAATGGCTCGTATGTTTTCCATCATTCAAAGAGTAGCAATTACTGAGTTTCCAGTACTCGTCCGCGGCGAGTCTGGTAGTGGTAAGGAACTGGTGGCAAAAGCAATTCATGATTATAGTCAGCGTAAAAATAAGATTTTTGTAGCGATTAACTGTGCGGCTTTAAATTCTAATATTTTAGAAAGTGAACTTTTTGGGCATGTGAAAGGTGCTTTCACAGGAGCAATCCGCGACCATAAGGGGGTGTTTGAACGTGCCGCAGGTGGAACACTGTTTCTGGATGAAATTGCAGAGATTCCTTTAGAGCTTCAAGCTAAATTATTACGGGTGTTGGAAACAGGTGAATTTACGCCTGTAGGTGGTGAAAAACCGATTCAGGCTAATGTCCGAATTATTACCGCAACTCATAAAGCTTTACGCGAAGAAGCCAAAGCTGGGCGTTTCCGTCACGATCTACTCTACCGTTTACGCGTAATTCCAATTTTTATACCGCCACTCAGAGAGCGAAAAGTCGATATACCTCTCATTGTTGATCAGATTTTAAAAGAAAGCTCCACTCAACTCGACACGATGCCTCGTCACGTCAATCAAAAGGCAATGCAAGTTTTATTAAACTATGACTGGCCTGGGAATGTTCGTGAACTTAAAAACACCCTGCTTTATGCTTTAACCATGGCAAATGGTAAGGATGAAATTGAAGTCGAAGACTTGCCAAATGAACTCTTAAATGCTGAAGATTACGTTAAATTACCCGAGACAAATACAGAACTTACACCTGAAAATGTTCAGGCAGCTCTAGAAAAATATAACCACAACCTGAATATGGTCGCGAATATTTTTGGAATTAGCCGTACCACGCTTTGGCGATACAGACAAAAGCATAAGCTTTAGCTAGGTATTTAGCTCGTCCAAGGCGTATCATATTGCACTTGGTTAGGTTCATTAGTTCAAAGGCTTTATATGATTGTTCGTGATAAAAGCAATGTATTTAAACTTTTATTTGCTTGGAAAGGAACAATCTTACCGAAGGTCTTGCCAGCACTGAGTTTTGTTGTACTTATTTCAGCCTGTGTGGTCTGGCTATCTTATTATCATTGGATTCAAATACCTACCGTACCCGCGATTGGATTTACAATATTTGGTGTGATTCTTTCAATTTGTACGGGTTTTAGAAATAACGCATGTTATGACCGATGGTGGGAAGGCCGCAAACTTTGGGGCGCTTTAATTGCCAATGCCAGACACATTGTTAGAGACAGCCATGTTTTATCCAATGAACAACGTGAACATTTAATTCATCAGGTCTTAATTTTTAGCAATTTATTACGTGATCGACTGCGCCAACAAACCGCCGAACCAACCAAATTTCTTGAACATGCGTATTTAAATAACTCTTCACTCGATTATTTAAATGAGCATATTAATGCACCACAGTTTGTACTCGAAAACATTCAAAAAGATTTAGTTAAAATACTAAAGGACGGCGAAATTAGTGACATTATCTATAGCACGCTAAATCGACATATTATTGAGTTAGGCAATATTCAAGCAGGTTGTGACCGTATTGCTGGTACACCTTTACCCTACTCTTATTCTGTACTTTTACATCGCGCTGTTTACTGCTTCTGTTTCATATTACCATTTAGCCTTGAAGCAGCTTTGGGCATCTGGACACCACTTATTGTCGGCTTAATCGCTTATATGTTTTTAGGTTTAGATGCCTTAAGTGCTCAAATTGAAGAACCTTTTGGTTTGCAAGAAAATGATTTACCGCTCGATTCAATTGTACGTTTGATTGAGAGAGAGTCTCTAAGCTCTTTAGGACAACCATTACCGCCTATTCTTGAAGCCCAAGACAACAATTTACTTTAATAAAAAAAGAGCGAATCATCGCTCTTTTTTTATAGGTTTAAGTATCTATTTAGGGCTGTACGACAATCTTAACGGCTGACTCATTGTTATGAATTAATGTTTCAAAACCTTGTGAAATCAAATCATCAAGTTGAATACGCTGGGTAATAAAAGGTTCAAGATTTATTTTACCTTCTTCGACCAGTTTAATCGTTTCTTGATGGTCATTCACATAGGCAATCGTACCGCGTACATCAAGCTCTTTCATCACCACACTATGCACATTAATTGATGCTGGGTGGCTCCAAATCGAAACAATAACGATAACGCCTGTTGGTTTGACTGCTGCAACCAAAGTATCTAAAACTTTGTTAACGCTACTACATTCAAACGCGACATCGACGCCATCGCCATTAGTAATTTTCATGACCTCAGAAACAACATCAACTTCTAAAGGGTCTAAAATATAATCTGCGACTCCCGACTCTTTAGCCTTTTCTTTACGTTTTGCACTTAGCTCGGTAATGATGACCTTAAGACCTTTCGCTTTTAAAATTGCTGAAAGCAGCAAACCAATTGGGCCCGCACCACCTACCAGTGCAATATCACCAGCCTTTGCACCACTACGCACATAGGCATGATGACCTACTGATAACGGTTCAATTAAGGCCGCCTGATCGAGCGGAATTTTATTGGAAATTGGATGCACCCAACGGCGTTTAACCGCAATTTTTTCCGATAAACCACCACCACGCCCACCTAAACCAATAAAGTTCATATTTTTGGAAAGATGATAATTATCGCCCGGTCCAGTCGGCACATCATCGGCCACAATATAAGGCTCTACGACGACATGTTGACCAATTTCAATGTCATCAACACCTTCACCAACGGCATAGACCACACCTGAAAACTCATGTCCCATGGTAATCGGCGCAGATTCACCTGAAATAGGATGCGGATGTCCACAAGGTGGAATAAAAATTGGCCCTTCCATAAACTCATGTAAATCTGTACCACAAATTCCACACCAAGCCACCTGAATACCTACAGTGCCGGCAGTGACTTCTGGTTCCGGGATATCTTCAATACGAATATCGCCTCTGTCATAAAAAAGCGCTGCTTTCATTATTATCTCCCTCAAATCAGGATGTTGTTTTAGCGATAGACAATGCCGCCGTCCGTTAAAATGGATTGACCCGTAATATAGTCCGAATCTTCGCTCGCCAGAAAAGCAACTAAAGCGGCTACATCATCTGGTGTTTGGGCTCTACCTAAGGCAATACCTTCCACATATTTTTTATAAGTTTCACCAATTGCGGCACCGGTAATTTCAGCAAAACGTTTATCGATTTCAACCCACATGTCAGTTCCGACAATTCCGGGACAATATCCATTTACCGTAATACCGTGACTGGCATATTCTTTTGCCGCAGCTTGGGTAAGTGCTCGTACCGCAAATTTGGTTGCCGAGTAAATACCGAGTAAAGCAAACCCGTCGTGGCCTGCAATTGAGCAAGCATTAATGATTTTTCCTTTATGTTGCCGTTGCTTAAATTTTGTAGCAGCAGCCTGAATGCCCCACAGTACTCCACCAATATTGATATCAACAATTTTTTGAAATTCATCAGGTGTGATATCAGCAATCGCCTGAACTTGTGCTATTCCAGCATTATTAAACATGACATCAAACCCACCAAGTGTCTGTTCAGCATGATTTATAGCGGCATACACTTGCTCACGGTCACTGACATCGGCAATAAATGTGCTGGCATTTACACCTAAAGCCAGAATTTCCTTCTGCACATCGTTCAGTCGATCTTGTTGCATATCGACTAATGCAATGTGTGCTCCTTCTTGCGCCAAGCGGAGGGCAATCCCACGGCCAATGCCTTGAGCTGCCCCTGTGACTAAAGCGACTTTATTTTTTAATCCCTTAACCATGTTCAACTCCTGTAAATGCAGAATTTCTACATATGAATCGCTCGTTGCATTGAAGCCAGAATGGACTCATGCATGGCTTCTGATAATGTTGGATGCGGGAAAATCACTTGAGCTAAGCTTTCATCAGTTGCTTCTAGATATTTAGCAATTGCAAAGCCTTGAATGTGCTCAGTCACTTCATGACCTACCATATGTGCACCAAGTAGTTCGCCCGTTTCTGCATGAATGATTGTTTTAACGAAACCAGATGCATCTCCAATTGCCAAAGCTTTGCCATTCGCAGTTAAAGAAAACTTACCAATTCGTATAGGTAGATTCTTAGCTTTTGCTGCATTTTCAGTTAAACCAATACTTGCCACTTGTGGATGTGTAAAAATACAACCCGGTATCTGACCACGATCCAGTGAATGTACGTTTTTCACACCAGCAATTTTCTCGACACATATCATGGCTTCATGGCTTGCTTTATGAGCGAGACACGGCGCTCCAGCCACATCACCAATGGCATAAAGTCCTGCTACGTTGGTTTTACAATAGTCATCAATTGCCACAAAACCTTGTGGATTCAGTTCTACACCTAAACGTTCTAGTCCTAGCCCCGTGGTGTTAGGCTGTACACCAATTGCCGAAAGCACGCGGTCAAAAACAAGCGTTTGAACATCATTTGCCGTTTCAACCACACAGTGGACTTGCTCATTTTCAATCTGAATACTTTGAACGACAGCATCGGTTAAGACTTTCATACCTTTTTGTTCAAATTGTTTTCTAACAAATTGAGCAACTTCCGCATCTTCAGTGGGTAAAATCTGCTTGGCTAAATCAATTAATGTCACCTGACAACCCAAATCTTGATAAAGGCTAGCAAATTCACTACCAATTGCACCCGAACCCACAACCAGTAAGCTTTTTGGTAACTGCTCTGGTACAAGCGCTTCTTTATAGCTCCACACGTACGTTCCATCTACAGGAAGCTGAGGAAGATGTCGAGCTTTAGCTCCAGTTGCCAAAATAATATGGGGTGCACTCAAAGCCTGACTTTTACCTTGAGCATCTGTCACTTCAAGTTTTTCTTTTGCCATAAGCTGAGCACGACCATTAAAAACCGTCACCTGATTCTTTTTCAGCAAGTAATCAATGCCTTGTACTAACTGAGCTGACACTTGTCGGCTATGTTGCACAAGCTTTTGAATATCAAAATCGAGTTGGGATACCTGAAAACCAAACTGGCCGGCATGTTTAAACTGGGTTGCGAGCTCTGCGCCTGCAAGCAAAGCTTTAGTTGGAATACAGCCCCAATTTAGACAAATTCCGCCTAAATGTTGCTCTTCTACAATTGCGGTTTTTAACCCGAGCTGGGCTGCACGAATTGCAGCCACATACCCACCCGGTCCCGCGCCAATCACAATTAAATCAAATTGAGCTTCTGACATCCGGGTTCTCCTACACCAAAATTAAAGCAGGGTTTTCAACAAACTGCTTAAAGCTGGCCAAGAATTTTGCCCCAACTGCACCGTCAATGACTCGGTGATCACATGACAACGTTGCTGTAACAATCTCACGAACCATAACATTTCCATTTTCAACGACAGCACGTGATTCTGAAGCACCGAATGCCATAATTGCACCTTGCGGTGGATTAATAATGGCATCGAACTGTTTAATGCCTAACATACCTAAATTTGAAATGCTAAAGCTGCCTCCCTGAAACTCGTCTGGTTGTAACTTGCCAGTCTTAGCACGCGTTGCCAAATCACGCATGTCATCGGAAATTTGTGCTAAAGACTTCTGATTTGCTGCTTTTACAATGGGTGTAATTAAACCGTTTGGAATCGCTACGGCCACCGAAATATCCGCTTGAGAGAACTGTAAAATTGATTGAGTCGCCTCATCAAATTGAACATTCACCTCAGGTACTTTAATCAGCGCGGCGGCAGCTGCTTTAATTAGCATGTCATTAATAGAAAGTTTCACTTGTGGAACAGTCTCATTAATCTGCTTACGTAGTTTTTGCAAAGCTTCTACGTTGAGATCGACCACTAAACGGAAATGCGGTGCATTACGTTTAGCAGCCTGTAACCGTGAAGCAATCGCTTTACGCATACCATTCATCACCACAGTTGTAACGGTCGACTGTGGCTGAGCAACAGCACATTGAGCAGATTGTTCATTTACCGACGTTGGGTTGTTACGATAATAAACTGCTTCAACATCTTCTTTACAAACCCGGCCACGAGTACCTGAAACACGGCAGTCATTTAAGTTAATGCCCCATTGTTTTGCTAAACGACGTGCTACAGGCGTCGCTGCAACTCGGCTATCGTCGGCAGTAGATTTAACCACTTTAGCTTGAGTTTGCTGTTTAACGTCAGGCCACTGACCTCCAGCAGTCTGCACAGCTTTCTGGATGTCTTGGACACTAATACGACCTTCACGGCCAGAACCTGTGACTTTCGCTAAGTTCACATTATGTTTTTCAGCAAGTTTTAACGCATGCGGTGTTGTAAACAACACATCAGATGTTTGATAGCCTTGTAATGACTCGGGTACAGCGTAGTCACCTTTAGCGACCTTTGCAGGAGCTGGAGCACTTGCAGCTACAGTCTGTGGCTGTTCTGCTTTTTCAGCAACAGGTGCAAATGTTTCCGATTTACTTTGTTCCGAAGGTGCTTCAGGGGCCTTAGCTGCTGAACCACCTAGTGATGCGATAAACATTTCAATTTCTGCATCAGAGATTTCACTTTCAGCACATACGGCAATAAGACCACCGACGGGTAGCGTATCACCGTCTTTCGCTAAAATTTTACGGAGTGTTCCAGCAAAAGGCGCTTCTAATACATTGACGATTTTTGTGGTTTCAATTTCACAAATTTCATCGCCTTTATTAAAGCTATCGCCTTCTTTAATCAACCATTGGGCAATCGTGCCTTCTTCCATGGATAATCCCCATTTCGGGATCTCCAGCGTTTTAATTTCGCTCATCCTAAGCCTCCAATGTTTTTCGTACAGCTTGCTCAATACGCTCTACACTTGGAATCCATTCTTTTTCTAAAACTGGAGAGAATGGAACAGGCGTATGTGGTGGCGTTACGAGTTCAACAGGTGCTTTCAAATAGTGGAAACCTTTTTGCGCAATCAGCGCAGCCACATCATGACCAAAACCACAGCGTGCTGCTGATTCGTCCACAATAACCACACGTCCAGTCGATGCAACAGACTCTAAAATTCCTTCTTCATCCAGAGGTGAAATTGTACGAGGGTCTACCACTTCAACTGAAATGCCATCTTTTGCCAGTTTGTCTGCCACTTCATTAGCGCGATGTACCATCAAACCTAAAGCAATAATGGTCACGTCTGTCCCTTCACGGGTGTAATTTGCTACACCAAAAGGAATGGTATACGCATCATCTGGAACTTCACCTTTAATGTCGTAAAGCATTTTATGCTCGCAGAACACCACTGGGTCGTCATCGCGAATAGCCTGAATTAGTAGCCCTTTCACGTCGTATGGACTAGATGGGACCACAACTTTTAAGCCCGGAACTGCAGAAAATACGTTATATGGTGACTGCGAATGCTGAGCTGCTGCAGAAAAACCTGCGCCAATCATGCCACGTACAACCATTGGCGCTTTTGCTTTTCCACCAAACATATAACGGAACTTAGCGGCTTGGTTATAGAGCATGTCATGACACACGCCATAGAAATCCATAAACATTAAGTCAGCAACAGGACGTAAACCTGTAGCCGCAGCACCAGCGGCCATACCAATAATCGCTGATTCGGTAATTGGGGTATCAATAACACGTTCTGAACCAAATTCTGTCCATAAACCTTTGGTTACACCAAGTACCCCACCGAAGCCTTCAAGCTCGTTCTCTTCGGTATTTTTGCCGCCATGGCCACCGCGCACATCTTCACCAACCACAAATACGGTTGGGTCACGGCGCATTTCTGATTCAATGGCTTCTTTAATCGCATTACGAAAACTTTTATTTGGCATCTTTACTATTCCTTTAGTAAGAGACATAGACGTCAGTAAGGAGTTGTTCTGGTTGTGGGTATGCCGCAGCACGAGCTTTAGCAACGGCATCATCAACATTTGCTTTAGATGCCGCATCAATCTCGTCTAGTTTGGCTTCATCAATTTTGCCTTTGACTTTTTCGCGGAAAATTTTCAAAGGATCTTTATTTTCTTTGATGAACTCGACTTCTTCCTTAGAACGAATCAAGCCAGGATCACCTTCGAAGTGGCCATAAAAACGGTTTGTAATGGTTTCAATCACACTCGGACCTTCACCACGACGTGCACGTTCAATGGCAGTTTGAGCGGCTTCATAAACGGCAAAGAAATCGGTACCATCAACTTTAACTGCAGGTAAACCAAAACCTGCTGCACGACCAGCAATGTCTTTGCTTCCTACTGCGTAATCATGACCAGTACCTTCACCAAAACCGTTATTTTCGAAAACGAAAATTACTGGAAGTTTAAGCACAACAGCCATATTCATCGCTTCAAAAGTAAGGCCTTGGTTTGAGCCACCGTCACCTGTAAAAGACAGTCCGACACCACCAGTCTTTAAGGTTTTCGCTGTCAACGCCGCACCAATGGCTAAAGGAGGTCCACCACCCACAATCCCGTTGGCACCGAGCATACCTTTATCTAAATCGGCAATATGCATAGAACCGCCTTTTCCACGGCATAGCCCGTCATCTTTACCGAAAATTTCCAGCATCATGGCGTGAATGTCACAACCTTTTGCAATACAGTGCCCATGTCCACGATGGGTTGAAGTGATATAGTCTTTGTCGGTTAGGTTTTCACAAATACCAACTGCAACAGCTTCTTCTCCACTATATAGGTGAATAAAACCTGGAATATCACCATTGGTATTTTCTTCGTGAAGTCGATCCTCAAATTCACGAATATCACGCATGCGTTTATATGCTGCGAGTAATTGCTCTTCCGTTAATTGCATATCCTTTTCCTTTATTATCTTGATTATTAAAAATCAACCAAGTTTCAGCGAGAATTATATATTTCGCTATAAATAATAAAGCTCAATTTAATTGAATATGCTATTAGAC
>NZ_JABVBF010000135.1 GCF_013344765.1 Acinetobacter lactucae | reverse complement strand
ACATATTGATAATTAAATGGTTAATAAATTTAAAAAATTAAATGATACAAGTCATGATACAAAAATATTCCTACTGCCTTGGCTATGACTTTGTACCAATACCTCTCTTCTTACTTTTACTTTAATTTAAGAAATAGCTAAATTTTAGAGGTTACAACGGTTACTGAGGTTACAGCCTTATATGGCAAGGCTTTCAGGACGTAACCTTTTGAAAAACTCCAAAGGTTACAGTTTCTTGAGGTTACAGCTTAACATCAACTAACTATTTTCTTGTCAATAGGATTAATTTATCTAATCCTACTAACTTAAATATATGGATTTATTAATTTTCTATAACTAGGCACTATTTTTATAGTGCTTAGTTATTTTTAGGTCAGTTTATCGAGTTGGAAATCTTCAAAGGACTGATAAGGTAAACCCGTCTTAGTCTCTAAGACTTCAACATAACCACTACCTAAAATTAGCTGATTTCGTTCTTTTACAGTCTGTAGTTGAATTTTTAGTTTACCATTATCTAAGAAGCTAAAACTTCCAACATACAACTCATGCTTGTTGTGATCACTATTACTGGTTCTTTCTAGTCGAAAGGTTTGATCGGCATGAATATTTAAATCTACATTCATGCCATTACACTCATCGCAGAATGTAACACAACCAGCACAAGGAAGAGTTCCTTTATAATGACCTACCCATTTTTGAAGTTGGGCATCTAAAGGTTTTTTTACTTCTGAACTGACTTTCTCATTATTTGTAGCTGGATCATGTTGGTCACAACCCATCATTAAGCTAGCAAAAATAAAAGAGCTCAATAATCTTTTCTTCATCACGGTTCAACTTAATCTGTTTAATTTCACTATTTCACTCAAAAAATCAGAAAGACCAATCAAAGCGCAAAGTTGCTTTTAATGGTTCACCAGGCTGTACCCAAAAATTAGTATAGCTCGCAACGTAATAATCCTTATCGAAAAGATTATCTATATTGAGTTGGGCTCGTAAATCAGGACGGATCTGTAAATAGCCACCAATATTCACTACAGTAAATTCAGGCAAAGTTGTTCCATTATCAATATAGTTCGCACTACGCTGTCCATAATAGTTAATATTTCCGACTAGCCCTGCTTCATGGCCAAAAATATTCACTTGATAGTCAGCACTCAAATTAGCTGAGTGCTTAGGAATATTTTTAAGTCGTGAACCTTTTTTATCCACTTCACTTTCAATGACTGAAGCATCGGTATAAGTATAGTTGGCATTCACGCGGAGACGGTCACTAAATTGATGTTGTAACTCAACCTCAAGCCCCTGACTTTGTACATGACCATTGTCAACATAACTATCAGTAATGCCTTCTGTAAGCAAATGACGCTTATCTAAATCAAAATAGGTTAAACCTAACCAACTCTGTGGTAAAAACTGATATTTAGTGCCTAGTTCCCAACTGGTCGTTTTTTCCGGTTCATAAAGCTCATTATTTTTGTTTAACCCAGTATTAAGTTCAAAACCTTTACCCCAGTTACTGTAAAATGAAAGGCGGTCGGTTGGTTTAAAATTAATACCGGCTCGTGGTGTAAACGGTGTAAATGTTTGTTGTGAAGAACTTAACGTTTGATGGTTATCAATCTGCTGTTCTAAGCGGTTAAAACGCCCTCCCAATAAGATATTCCATTGATCATTTAAAAATACTTGATCCTGAATATTAATACCGATCATGTCTTGTGTTTCTTTAGTATTTTTAGTCACTCGTGTCAGAGCTAAAATATTTTGGCCATAAACTGGATTATAAATATCAATCGGACTATTTGTACCTGCTGCATTTCTTCGCTGAATTTGGTCAATCGTATAATGCCCAGCTTCTATATTAGTTACTAACTCATGTTTGAGAGAACCAGTATCAAACTTACCTCGTAAAATTGACTGAAAATTTATTGTGTCAGTTTCAAATTGACGAGCTCGACGGAAACGATTTGCTGTTCTTCCATCTGTGGAGATTGAACCAATTTCGGTAGATGTACCTTCACGCTCTCCATGGCTGTAAGTAAGAGCTGTAGTATTATTCCAATTATCGTCAAACTCATGATTCAAACGTAACTGATACATCTGATCCTTAATTTTAATATCGCCATCACTTGGTTCACCCAAGAATGTTTTCTTATTTACAGCAACTTTGCCATCAACCATTGGAATACCTCGGTCAAAGACACCTTGATATTCAGCAAACTCCGTATCAAGATTTAATTGGGTTTGATCTGATATCTTCCAAGCTAATTGTGGTGCAAGATAATAATGCTGATTATCTACATGATCTCTAAAACTTTTATTATCTTCATAAGAAGCACCTAAACGATAAGCAAAATCTTCATTAATGGCATCAGTTGTATCAACCGAGAGTCGATATTCCTCTAAAGTACTACCGCTAAGACTTAAAGTGCTCTTGCGTTGCCATTCAGGTTGTTTAGTGGTGATATTCATAATTCCACCAATTGCTCCCTGACCATACATCGCAGCCATTGGACCTTTTAAGAAATCAACTGCTTGGATATTTACCATATCTCGTGGGCTATGAATCCCACTCACAGAACTTAAACCATTACGCATATAGATCGTTCCCATATTAGGATCGGTACTAAATCCACGAAATGAGTAATTATCCCAGAAACCTCCACCATAACTATCTTGATAGACGACGCCATTTACAAAAGCCAAAGCATCATTAACCCGTTGAACATTATAGTTTTGAATATCTTTTTCTGAGACATGGGATTTTGTAAAAGGTACATCCAATAAATCATGATTAAACTGAGTAATCGCCTGTGAGGAAGTATGTCTCTCATCTTGTTTCTCAGCAGTAACCGTAATCGTTGGTAACCGCTCTGTGCTTTCCTCTACATTCAATTGCTTTTCAGCTGCAACAGCATTTGTTGAACACTGAATGATAAAAATACTCCACGCTAGTGGATGAAATAAAAATTTAGACATATACGACTCTGAATTCATGAATAGACTGTTTGTTAGCTTTTAAAATTTAAATGTCACGCCAAGCTCAACACTTCTTGGTGCCCCGATATAAATTTGCTTAGATGAATAACCAGAGTATTCGCCATAAAACTTATCGGTTAAATTTCTTCCCCAGAGCGTAAAAGTCATATTTTTTAGATCATACGCAAGTGATGCATCATATGTCGTATAGCCTTTTACGAAATATGTATTAGCAGTATCGGTATAGAAACCACTTGCATGTTTTGCAAAGCCACTCACAGTAATTGGTAATGTTTTAAACTGATAACTCAAAGAAGCATTTGCAACTTTTTCAGGTACATTCACAGGTTGATTTCCTGAACGATTAGCACCACCAGCTTCTATTAATTCTTTGTATTCTGCATCAACCCAAGATAAACCCAGATTTGCTTTTAACTGTGAAGTAATTGCAGCAGAAGCTGTAAACTCAGCACCTTTAGAAACTTGCTGTCCACCTTGAACAGTTAAATTAATATTATTCGGGTCACGGGTTAGAATATCGTTTAATTCAATCCAGTATATAGATCCGATCATATCTAACCTGCCATCTAATATACTCGACTTAAATCCAAGCTCAGCTGACTTTCCTTTTGATAAATCAAAATTCCCATTCGCCGTAGAAATAACAAGCAATGATGAAACTGGTGTAACAGCTGTACTATATTGTCCATAAATCTGGGTATTTGGATTTAAATTGTAAACTGTACCTAGACGCCAAGAAAAAGGATGAAACGAAGGATTAAATTGCTGCTCGCTGTCCGTGAGTACATTATTAACTGTACGTTCAATATCTAAACGTTCGTATCTTGCGCCCCCAACAATTAGCCAATCTGGTGTAATGTTAAAAGCATCCTCTGCAAAAATGGCCCAGTTTTTAATTTTAGTTGCAAATTTATTGTAACTAGTCCATCCCTCCCAACTATCTGAAGGCATCACTCCGACATTAGGATTGTATGGATCAACAGCTGCTAAGCTGCCACTTGGTCGTGGGCTACTAAAATCAGTATAGCTATACTCACTTCCCACGCTGAAACGATTACGATATTTCCCGGCAATTAACTCATCATTTTTCAGACTAACTCGATCGCTCCATACATCATGATCATGACTCCAGCGCTGTACAGTCCTCTTAAATAGACCAGTTTGAGTATCAAAATTTTGTTCAGGCGATAAATAATATTTACGGTCTGCATGATAGTAAGTTGCAATATTATTTAATGCCCATGTAGGCGATAAACGATAGTCTGTTGCCCATGACAATGTCGTGGTATCAGCGCTCAACTCTCCACCGTCTGGATTATAATTTTTATGTCGTGTTGCCTTATCAATCACTAAACCATCAGGATTATCCAAAATATAACTTGGATTTTTTGCAGTTGATGCAGAAATTAAAGGAGATCCATTATAGCTAGATGTTTCTTTATCATGATCAAAATTTGCCGAAAAAATCATAGATAAATTATCATCTGGTTTATACAGCAAGCTTCCCGCTGCACCAAACTTTACCGTTTTTTGGTTATCAATATCGAATAAACTATCTGACTTTAAATAGCTTATATCCGAACGTACAGCCAGCTCATCGTTTAAAGGAAGATTACCGCCAATAGCTGCTCTAACCGTATTAAAGCTTCCATAGTTCAACATACCCTCTAATGTTGACTGTTCTAAATTAGGCTTTTTAGTCACAAGATTGACAGCACCGCCTAAGGCCCCTTCCCCAAATAAAACAGATGATGGGCCTTTTAGTACTTCTATTTTTTCATATTTCCAGACATCTAAATCACGAGTAACAAAAGTAGAAGCACCAATCCGAACACCATCCTGTAAAACAGTATTCGTATTTCCAGAAAAGCCCCGCATCGTCAGAACTGCCGGATTACCTGGTACATTTCCAACGGTTGCACCTGTCACATTCCCAAATGCTTCTTTAACTGTTCTTAACCCTTTCTCTTGCATTTCTTTTTGAGTGATTATTTGAACTGTTGCTGGCGTTTCTTGAGAGGTTAATCCTAATCGACTTCCTGTTGTATTCACTTGTTTTAAATGAAGAGATTCAGTATCTAGATCTTTTTGTGCTTCGATAACTAATGTTGGTAATTGCACTGTTTGTTGTAAATCATCTGAGGCAAAAGTAGTGGTTCCAAATAATCCCGAAACCAATAAGGTGAAACCTAGCCGATAAAACAAAGCAGAATTAATCAAAATTGATCTTGATACGTCATGAGGTGAAACAATAGAACAGATCCCATTTAAGAATGGGTTTAACTTGAATTGAGACATTTCAATTCCTTTTAAGCATAAATTTCCGCTAAGACACCCAATGGATGTCTCAAAACATAATGTATTTGAAATTTAAGCAAATAAAGGAGGTGCCCGCCCTTGTGGCAATAAATATAAGCGCTGTAAAGCAAAATAAATATGCTGAAAATTACGTTCAAATGCCAACATTCGAACATAAAGACGGTCGAAGACCTCTTCAAGACTAAAGTCTAAACCCGTAGTTAAATTGGCAAATACCGTACAAAATGGACATTCATGTCCAATATCATGTTGGTGAGCACTTTGCTCTTTATAGATTTTTTGATCTTCATGCATCATATGATGCCGATCTGAATGATCAGATAAATGATGAGAATTATGTTGTTGAGCAGCAGTTATAGTATTTGAAAAAGCATCGGAAATAGAGACACAGACCAGCGCAATACGGTATTGTGCTGGCAATAATGGTTGTATAAATACAACGGATTGCAGAAACATTGCCATGAGGGCAAGGACTAGAGCAACTCTCAAAATAAGCTTTTTCAATATTGAGACGATGGCAATTTAACACACCCCTTACAATGTAAGCAATTGTTAGTGTTACACCATACTTAGAGGTTTGTCTCACTATAGACACAACGATCTTCTAATAAATCTTAAATAAAAATAAGAAGTTTAATCCGTCCTCCTATTAAAATAGTTTGTAGCTCTTCATTTTCAATTGATAGAAAATCTCAACTTATAAAAAATATCAATTATAATTTTGAGATAATCAGATTTTTGTTATAGTAAGGCGCAACCGATTTCCAGAAAGAGATCAATTGGGTGTTGATGGTTTTTGGAAGATTGCTAGGATTATATGCAGTCTTGTTACAAATCGCTGTGTTCTTACAGCCATTACTGCCAGAGAAATATCAAATTTCTCCAGTATGTGAGACTATTGCCCAAGCATTGCAACTTCCTCATTCTGTTGCCTCCCCTAGTCACGATCATCATAGTACATCACAGCAGCCGCACAGCATGTCTCATCACATGCAACATGCAGCACACGCTTCCTCATCTGACATTACAGCAAGCCACCATCACCATGATGCAGGACATCAGTGTCAGTACTGTGTGGTATACAGCCATGTTGTACCCTTACCTGACATTGATCTAAAACAAATTCTTATTCGAATTCAGGTACGGTTTCTCGCTTTTATTGAAAACTATTTTCACGTTTTCTTTCAGCTCCAGCAGCTCTTTCTAATTCCGCAAGGGCGTGCCCCTCCTCTTTGATGATCTTTCACTTGAAGCTCAAAACTTTAGTTTTGAAAAATTAATATTTTCAAGAGATTATCATTATGTTTTTTCTTTATTTTCATACTCTTAAAAGGGTAGAAATGACTACAGCTATAAGTCTAGCTCATCAGCAAAAAGAAGATGAGGTGCTCGCATGACTCTGGGTTTAACAGCACTTGAACTGGCAAGAATACAGTTTGCGTTTACCGTATCGTTTCACATTATCTTCCCTGCAATTTCGATTGGGCTTGCAAGTTTTTTAGCAGTTTTAGAATGGCGTTGGTTGCGTACAAATAATCCAATCTATCAGGACCTATTTAAATATTGGGTCAAAATCTTCGCTGTTGCCTTTGGGATGGGTGTCGTCTCAGGGGTGGTGATGAGTTATCAATTTGGCACCAACTGGAGTGAGTTTTCCCGCTTTGCAGGAGGCGTTACGGGTCCATTGCTCACGTATGAAGTACTGAGTGCCTTTTTTCTAGAAGCAGGATTTCTAGGCATTATGCTGTTTGGTTGGGGGCGTGTTGGTAAAAAAGCCCACTTCTTTGCCACCCTAATGGTTGCAATTGGTACCTGTATTTCAATGTTCTGGATTTTGTCTTCAAACAGTTGGATGCAAACTCCTCAAGGATTCACAATTGAAAATGGCATTATCGTTCCACAAGACTGGTTTGCAATTGTCTTTAATCCGTCTTTCCCTTATCGGCTTGCTCATATGGCAATTGCTGCTTTTATGGTTGCAGCTTTACTTGTAGCAGCTACCGCAGCTTGGCATTTACTAAAAGGCCGTCGGGATGAGCTGGTCAAAAAGTCATTTTCGATGGCACTTTGGCTTATTTTGATTTTAGCCCCCTTACAGGTCTTTGTTGGTGATGCACATGGTTTAAATACGCTCGAGCATCAGCCTGCAAAAATTGCAGCTATGGAGGGACACTGGGAGACCAATTATGATGAAGGTATGCCATTGTATTTATTTGGTATTCCTAATATGCAAGAAGAACGTACCAAATATGCAATTGCAATTCCAAATCTAGGAAGCCTTATTCTTACGCACTCAATGGATGGCTCAGTAAAAGGCTTAAAAGACTTCGCACCTGAAGATCGTCCTAATTCAACTGTGGTTTTTTGGAGTTTCCGTATCATGGTTGGTTTAGGCATGTTGATGCTATTACTGGCATTTACAGGAGTCTGGTTGAGAAAAACAGGAAAACTGTTTGAAAGTAAATGGTTTCATCGCTTCGCATTATTGATGGGTCCATCAGGTTTTATTGCATTACTTGCAGGTTGGTTTACCACAGAAGTAGGCCGTCAACCATGGGTAGTCTACGGCGTTATGCGTACAAAAGATGCTCTTTCCCCTGTTTCAGCCGAGCAAGTGGGCTTAACTCTGATTATCTTTGTAGTGGTGTATTGCATCGTTTTTGGTATTGGTATTTATTACATGCTGAAACTTATGCTTAAAGGCCCTGAATTTATTTATAGCCAACAAGATGAAATTGGCGGTGTTGGTCATTTTAAAACACCTATGCGCCCACTCAGTGCAGCAGATGAATATCTTGATGATAAAAATCAAGGAGCTTCTTCATGATTGATTTATCTTTAATCTGGATTGTAATTATTGCCATTGGCGTTTTCATTTATGTTGTACTTGATGGTTTTGATCTCGGTATTGGCATTTTGTTTCCATTCATCAAAAATCAGCAAGAACGAGATGTGATGATGAATACCGTTGCGCCTGTCTGGGATGGTAATGAAACATGGATGGTACTTGGTGGTGCTGGGTTGTTTGCAGCATTCCCTATAGTCTATTCCGCAGTTTTATCAGCACTTTATTTACCAATTATTTTGATGGTTATTGCATTGATTTTTCGGGGCGTTGCTTTTGAATTTCGTTTCAAAGCAAATCGTAGCAAGCCCTTATGGGATGCAGCATTCATAGGTGGATCAGTATTATCTAGCTTTTTACAAGGTGTGATTCTTGGTGCTTATATTCAGGGTATACATATTGTCGATGGGCGTTATGCAGGTGGTGGTTTAGACTGGTTAACACCATTTTCACTGTTCACAGGTGTAGGTGTGGTAGTTGTTTATGCTGCACTCGGCTGTGGCTGGCTTATCATGAAAACGGATGATGTATTACAAAGCACTATGTATCGTTTAATGCCAAGGCTAATCATAGTACTGTTACTGATTTTTATAGCGGTAAGTATATACACACCAATGGCACATCCAATAATTGCTGAACGTTGGTTTAATCCACCTCAACTTTTATATTTCAGTCCAGTTCCAATTCTAGTAGTGGTTTTCACCTTTTTAACGATTCGAGCTTGTCAAAAACATCAGGAGTCTATGCCTTTTTTATATACCTTGGCATTAGTGTTCTTAGCCTATACAGGTTTTCTGATCAGTATTTTCCCTTATGTTATTCCACCTTCTATTACGATTTGGGATGCAGCTGCTCCAGCCAATAGTCAACTATTTGCACTGATCGGTGCATTGATTCTAATCCCAATTATCATTATCTACACCATCATGGCATATTGGGTATTTAGGGATAAAGTACGTGTTGGCGATGAGGGTTATCATTAGGAGAAATTCGATGAGATTATCTCAATCACAATGGTTTATATTACTTTGGCTTATTGGTTTCTTCAGCTTACTTTTTATCGCAATGATATTTAGATTGCTCCTGCAATTAGCTTATTAAAGGAAGACCATGCATTAGCATGGTCTTTATTTTTTGGCAGGACTCTATAAATAGAGTGTTCTGAAATACGTAAAAT
>NZ_JABVBF010000134.1 GCF_013344765.1 Acinetobacter lactucae | reverse complement strand
ATACAGTTGATATTAATGTAGGCCAGACAAAAAATATTGTAGTAAACCCTAAAGAAGTCGCAAAAATCGATATAAATCCAGAAAAGATTGCTTCAATAACAAGAGAAGGAAATAGTGCAATTGTCCATCTAAAAGATGGAACGGAGATTGTTTTAGAAAACTTTTTTGTAAGTGAAAATCCACAAATTATTTTAAATGATGGGCAACGTTACTGGACTGCCAATTTGGGTGAAGATGCTACTGGGCAGACTAGTGTTAATTATTTAGAATTAAAAGATGCACCAAAGTTTATAGATTCTTCATCTTCTGTACCTATCTGGTCTTGGGTAGTTAGTGCTTTAGCAGGGGTTGGAACAGTTGCTTTATTGTCTCGAAAAGATTCTAAAGATACGACGCCTCCTGAGCCAGGTATTTTGAATCACAAAAATTTATTAGATTCAGGAGTGTCAACTGCAGACCAGATTACACAAGATAAAAACTTTAATTTAAAGCTTGAAGGACAGGAAAGTGGAAGCCGAGTAACATATTTGGTCTCTACCGATGAAGGGAAAACTTGGCAGGAGACGACAGTAGCTCAAAAAGATTTGGCTGATGGTACTTATCTCTATAAAGCCGTAGTAACAGACCGAGCTGGAAATGCATCGGAAACTGCTGTACAGAAAGTTGTTGTGGATACTACGGCGCCAAAAGCAGGTGAACTGGCTTTAACTGATTTGTCTGATACGGGTGTTTCAGCAACCGATCAAATTACGCAAGATAAAAACTTCAATTTAAAGCTTGAAGGACAGGAAAATGGCAGCCGAGTAACGTATTTAGTTTCTACCGATGATGGTAAGACTTGGCAGGAAACAACAGTAGCTCAAAAAGATTTGGCTGATGGTATTTATCAATATAAAGCTGTAGTAACCGACGTTGCAGGCAACATATCTGAAACCAGTGTGCAAAAAGTCGTTGTGGATACAACAGCGCCACAAGCAGGTGGACTAACTTTATCTGATTTGACTGATACGGGCATTTCAGCAACTGATCAGATTACGCTAGATAAAACTTTTGATTTAAAGATTAGCGGACAAGAAGTAAATAGCCAAATTAGTTACTGGATATCGAAAGATGATGGAAAGACATGGCAGGAAACAACAGTAGCTCAAAAAGATTTGGCTGATGGTGTTTACCAATATAAAGCAGTAGTAACCGACGTTGCGGGAAATACATCAGAAACCGCTATACAAAAAGTTGTTGTCGATACAACAGCGCCGCAAGCAGGTGAACTGACTCTATCTGATTTGAGCGATACAGGTGTTTCGACAACAGATCAGATTACACAAGATAAAACTTTTGATTTAAAGATTAGAGGACAAGAAACAAATAGCCAAATTACTTACTGGATATCGAAAGATGAAGGAAAAACTTGGCAGGAGACAACAGCTGATCAAAAAGATTTAGCTGATGGAAGTTACCTTTATAAAGCTGTAGTGACAGACCTCGCAGGCAACACATCAGAAACTGCTGTGGAAAAGGTAATTATAGATAATTCTTTAAATATTGAATCAACTACAGTAACTGTTAAACCAATTACTGAAGATAATACAATAAGTCTACTTGAAAAAGATCAAGTTATTTCTATAAGACTGGAAATCGATAATCTACCAACAGATTTAAATAATTCTCTGACTTCAGTAAATACGACTTTAAACGATGTTGTTTATAACTTTTATTTTGATGAGGTCACCCAAGAGTGGGTTACTGAAATTCCAGCAGAGTTCTTGTGGTCAGAAGAATCGCAACCCCATATATCAATTGATATTAGCCTTACTGATCAAGCTGGCAATACAGCTATTATTAAACAGACCCAAAATTATAATGTAGATCATACTCCGAATTCGCCAACTCTAGATTCACTAACTTTCAATAATATAGATGGAGCTATCATTTCAGGTAGTGCATATAAAGGAAGTAAAGTTGATATCTTCAATAAAAATGGTGACTGGCTTGCAACTACAATAGCTAATGAAGAAGGTAAATTTACTTTACAAGACCTTTCAATTAACTCAAATCAAGAGGTTTATGCTGTCGCTACTTATAATGGCTACAGCAGCGAAAATTCATCAATTGGACTAGTTACTGAAGTTCCAGCTCTTAGTATTTTACGAATTAGTCCAGAAGGTGTGATCACTGGTTATGCGACTGAAGGTAGTCATTTTATTGTAAAAGATCAGAATGGAAATATTTTACAAGAGTTTAACTCCATTGCATTTGAGGGCTCTGGTATTACGCCTTTTAATGTAATGGCATTAGGTGAAGTCAGACCATTTACTTTGTCTCTCGACCAACCTTTAGAAGAAGGCACTCAAATTATTATTTCTACAGATAAAAATAATATTTCAGGCCATCCACAATATATTACCGCAGACTATACTCCCGCAGTATTTTTAGAAACTCCACAATTTGATATTAGTGGTGAAACTTTATCAGTACATGTTAATGAGCCGAACAGCTTTATTCGTGCATTTTCTGGAGAAGGTAATTTAATTGCTACAGGTTTTACCGATGAACAAGGCTTTGCAAGTTTAGTTGTTTTCCAATTTTTAAAAGAAGGCGAATCGGTTACCGTACAGGTAGTGGATAAAAATCAGAATGTTAGTGAAACCCTAATTGAAGTTCCAAACTTTGCTTATATTCCACATGTCGAACGTATTACACAAGAAGGCTTAATTTCTGGAGTTGCTGAAGATAATAGTACAGTAATCGTGCGTGATGCTGACGGTAATGAATTAGGAAAGGTTACATTAGGTGATGACAATAGTTGGAATGAATTTAGTCATTTTAGCTTGAGTGTAAACCGACCTTTAATTGATGGAGAGCAAATTTCCGTTCAAATTGTTGATAATAAAGGTCTGATAAGCCCTGAGCAGAAGATTGTTGTAGATCTGACTCCTCCACCTGTTCCAACAGATTTAAATTTCAATGATGCTGGCGATTTAGTTTATGGTCATGCAGAACCTTTCTCTGAAATTTTAGTTAAAGATGGGCAAGGAAACATTCTTAATAAATGGTTCTGGAATAACTGGACCGATGAGAGTGGAAGTTTCTCAATAGAATTAGGTACGTTTTTAACCAATGCTGAGACGGTTTATGTCACGGCTACAGATGTAAATGGAAACGTAAGTTTAGCTGCTCAGCTACAGGCACCTAACTATGCTTTTGCCCCACATGTAGATAGCTTTACTTCGGATGGAGTGATAAGTGGACAAGCTGAAAATAATAGTACTCTCGTTGTTAAAGATGCTAAAGGTGAAGTCGTAGCTGAAATTAAAGTCGGTGAAGATAATGGTTTGAATGGATCAAGTTATTTTAAACTCCAGCTTGACCGCCCTCTTGTTGATGGTGAGCAGTTTTTCTTATCAATTACAGATGCTCGTGGACAAGTAAGCACCGATACTGTAATTACCGCTGATACAGTTGCTCCTGCACCAGCCAGTAATTTAGTTTTCTCAGAAGATGGTTCATATCTTACGGGTGTAGCAGAGTTGAATACAACGATTCAGGTGTTTGATCATAATGGTCAGCTCGTGAATATATGGAATAACACCATAAACTCGGACGGTACATTTACTATTTTCTTAGGTAGCAACAATTTACATGGAGAGGCATTCACGGTCACCCTTAAGGACCAAGCCGGAAATGTGAGTGAAGCTGTTTCAATAAATGCTCCACTCGATGATATTGCACCAGATCCAATTAAAAATATTTTACTTGATGCCAACGGTCAAAACTTTACAGCACAAGCAGAAGCAAATAGTCAGATCGAAGTTTTTGATTCATTGGGTAATCAGACAGGTTGGGGTTCTACAGATAGTGCTGGTAATGTCTCAGGCTTTTTTAGTCAAATCTATTTACATGGTGAAGAACTTACTTTTGTTGTCATAGATCGAGTTGGTAATCGAAGTGTCGAATTTAAGCAAAATGCTTTAATTGATACCATTGCACCAAATGCGATTGAAAATATCATCTTCAACGAAGATGGCCACAGCTTTACAGCTCAGGCAGAAGCGGGAAGCTCTATTGATGTATTCGATCAGTATGGAAATAAGATTACTACTAGTTATACCGATAGCTTAGGTAATGTATTTGGTTATTTCCCGCAAGTTTACTTACACGGTGAGGAACTTACTTTTGTTGTAGTAGATCGAGCGGGGAACCGTAGTGTAGAGGTCAAGCATAGTGTTTTGAATGACGATGTCGCGCCAAATCCGATTGAAAATATTGTATTAGATATCAATGGGCAGAACTTTACAGCTCAGGCAGAAGCAAATAGCCAAATTGAAATTAAAAATGCCAATGGTGATGTCATCGGATATGGATCAGCAGATAGTACAGGCAATGTTTCAGGATCTTTTTATCAAGTACATTTACATGGTGAAGAGCTCACGTTTGTTGTCGTTGACCGAGCGGGTAACCGTAGTACAGAAGTTAAGCAGAATGCCTTGATTGATGATATTGCACCAAATCCGATTGAAAATATTGTACTCGACTCAAACGGTCAAAACTTCACGGCGCAAGCAGAAGCAAATACTCAAGTTGAAGTTAAAAATGCTGCGGGTGAGGTCATCGGTTCAGGTTACGTAGATGGCACTGGTAATGTGTCAGGTTATTTATATCAAGTCTATTTACATGGAGAAGAACTCACTTTTGTTGTCGTTGACCGAGCTGGTAACCGTAGTACAGAAGTCAAGCAAAACGCTTTAACTGATGATGTTGTACCAAATCCGATTGAAAATACTGTACTTGATGCGAACGGACAGAACTTTACAGCTCAGGCAGAAGCAAACACTCAAATTGAAGTCAAAAATGCTGCGGGTGAAGTCATAGGATCTGGTTCAACCGATAGCATGGGTAATGTTTCTGGTTACTTCTATCAGGTCTATTTACATGGGGAAGAACTCACTTTTGTTGTAATTGACCGAGCAGGGAACCGCAGTACAGAGGTGAAGCAGAATGCCTTGATTGATGACATTGCTCCGAATGCGATTGAAAACATTATCTTTAATGAAAATGGTCAAAACTTTACAGCGCAAGCAGAAGCAAATAGCAAAGTTGAAGTTAAAAATGCTGTGGGTGAGGTTGTAGGTACTGGTTATGTAGATAGTGCTGGTAACGTCTCGGGTTACTTGAATCAAGTTTATTTAAAAGGTGAGGAACTCACTTTTGTTGTGATTGATCAAGCTGGTAATCGCAGCGTTGAAGTAAAACAAACAGCCTTTCTCGATAATACTGCACCGGAAAATGCGACTAATTTAGTATTTAGCGAAGATGGTTCATATCTAACTGGTATGGCAGAACCCAATGCTACGATTCGGGTATTTGATCAGAATGGTCAATTATTAAATCTTTGGAATAATAATGTTAATTGGGATGGAACATTTAACATCTATTTAGACAGTAACTACTTGCATGGAGAAGAATTTAAAGTAGTTGTAGTAGATCGGGCTGGTAATTTGAGTGGTGGGGTTACTGTAAAAGCACCGATTGATGATATTGCTCCTATAGCTGCAAGTAATCTGGTCTTTAGTGAAGATGGTTCATCCCTTTCTGGTGTAGCTGAACCAAATACCTTCATCCAGATTTTTGATCAGAATGGTCAACAGGTGAATACGTGGAGTCATAGCGTAAATGCTGATGGTACATTCACTTTTTCTTTCGGTACTTACAATTTACATGGTGAAGAATTCACAGTTACTGTTAAAGACCTTGCTGGAAATGTGAGTGAAGCTGTTCCAGTTAAGGCGCCGCTTGATGATATTGCCCCAAATCCGATTAAAAATATTGTATTTGATGCAAATGGCCAAAGCTTTACGGCACAAGCAGAAGCAAATAGTCAGATTGAAATTTTTGACTCATTTGGTAGTCAGATAGGTTGGGGCTCTACCGATAGCACTGGTAATGTGACGGGTTACTTCTATCAAGTGTATTTACATGGAGAAGAATTAACTTTCGTTGTCGTAGACCGAGTAGGTAACCGTAGTGATGAAGTGAAGTTAAATGCTTTGATGGATACTATTGGGCCAAATCCGATTGAAAACATCATCTTTGACGAAAATGGGCAAAATTTTACGGCACAAGCAGAAGCCAATAGTTTTATTGGTGTCAAAAATGCTGCGGGTGAGTTTGTCGGTTATGGTTATGTCGATAACACTGGTAATGTGACAGGCTATTTCAATCAGGTTTATTTAAAAGGTGAGGAACTCACTTTTATCGTTATAGATAAAGCAGGTAATCAAAGTGTTGAGTTTAAGCAAAATGCTTTAATTGATGATATTGCACCAAATCCGATTGAAAACATCATCTTGAATGAAAATGGTCAAAACTTTACAGCCCAAGCGGAAGCAGATAGTCGAATCGAAGTTAAAAATGCTGTTGGTGAGATTGTAGGATCTGGTTCAACCGATAGCATGGGCAATGTTTCTGGTTACTTATATCAGGTCTATTTACATGGCGAAGAGCTCACTTTTGTTGTAGTTGATCGAGCGGGTAACCGCAGTACAGAGATCAAGCAGAATGCTTTGATTGATGATATTGCACCAAATCCGATTGAAAATATTGTGCTCGACTCAAACGGTCAAAACTTTACGGCGCAAGCAGATGTAAATACTCGGATTGAAGTCAAAAATGCTGCGGGTGAGGTGATAGGCTCTGGTTATGTAGATGGTGCTGGTAATGTGTCAGGTTATTTTAATCAAGTCTATTTACATGGAGAAGAGCTTACTTTTGTTGTAATTGATCAAGCAAGTAACCGAAGTGTTGAGGTTAAACAAAATGCTTTAATTGATGATGTTGCACCACCAGCTGCTTCAAATATTACATTAACCTCCGACGGATTGCTTTTTGGTGAGGCTGAGCCAAATACAACGATTGAAATTATTGATCAATATGGTGCAGTTATCACAACAACTTATGTTTGGTACGATGGCACATTTAATCAATGGATTAATCTGAGTCAATACCAGACACAAAATTTGAGTATTGTTGTCAAAGATATTGCTGGTAACCGAAGCGAAGTTGCTCATCAATTAGTACCTGTATTTTCGAATTCACCAATTACTGCAACAGAGCTAAAACTGGATGTAGATGGTCATATTCTGACAGGAAAGGCAACAGCAGGAATGTCGATTGTTGTTACATCTACTGATGGTCAGATCATTAATGGAGGGTGGAATAATGTTGTGAATGAAGATGGTAGTTTTGCTATTCAGTTAATTGATTACTATCTACAGGGACAGACATTACAAGTTCGAGTTTATGACCAGAATATCAATCAATACAGCCTAATCTCTGAAATTATTGCGCCTTTAGACATTATTGCTCCAGTAATTAATGATGTGGTGATTAGTAATGACGGTTATGGTATTACGGGACAAGCTGATCCGAAAGTAATCATTAAAGTAATGGATGCGGATGGAGATTTTAGAGCAGAATTTCAATCGGATGAAGCTGGATATTTCAATGCTAGTATTTATCCACCATTATTACGTGGAGAGCAGTTATTTATCACGGCAACAGATTTAGCCAAAAATATAAGTACCCCACTTAATATTACTTTTAATCCAGACACTAATGCACCACCAACAGCAGATCAGGTCGTTGTATCTGAAAATGGTTTCTTTATTGAGGGAACTGCTTCACTAAATAGTGAGGTGCGTATTTTTGATGTGTATAGTAATTATATTGGTGGTGGTTCTGTAGATGAAACAGGGCATTTTAATATCCAGTTATACTCACCTCAGGCGAATGGGCAAACTTTACGCATTGTTGTGGAGCAAAATGGCTATCAAAGCGCTTACACCGAAATTAAGGCACCCATAGACATCGTCGCGCCAAATGCAGCAACTCAGCTTGTTCTAGTAGATGGAAATATACTTTCAGGACAAGCGGAAGCATATTCAACGGTTAATATTTTTGATGTTAATAATAATTTAGTTGGTCAGACTACGGTTGGAAGTAGTGGTACTTTCTTAGCGCAATTATGGTCTCAATATTGGCATGGCGAAACATTGACGGTAAAAGTAGTTGATGCCAATCAAAATGTGAGTATAGGTACAACGGTTGTTGCTATAAATGATACAACAGCACCGAATGTAGCTACACAGCTTGCCATAAATGGATGGGATAATTTGCTGGTAGGTCATGCTGAAAGTAATGCTACTGTTGAAGTCACTTATTATTTTGATAATCAAGAACCTTCTATAACAAGTACGACGGTCATGGCAGATGGAACTTTCTCTACTTATGTGGATGGGACTGCAACATCATTTGACCTTACTGTTATTGATCGTGCTGGAAACCGTAGTGAAACCATTAGCCAAATAATTAATGATTTACCTACCATCACTGTTGATCAGTTTAAAGGTGATGCTACTGATAATACTTATTTAGTTGATCATACAAGTGATTTTGTCCAAGAATATACTGTTGAGCCGTATGCAATATATGAAGAAATTTGGATTGATAGTAGCTATATGTATCCAGAATGGATTAATGAAGGGCATTATGAACAGATATGGCTTGTTGATGGATATTATGATTCCCAATGGGTCACAAGTGGTTATTCAACTGTACAAAATGTTTATCAAGATCAAAAGGGTATAACTTATATTGATAATGGCACGGCAGATAGCGATTATAGTCGTTATGAACAACAATATTATGATTTCGTGAATGGGCAATGGCAAGGAGGCTACGAACTGACTTATATAGGTTCTGAAGAAGGTTGGGTTGATACAAGTCATAATGAAGAAGTTTATATTGATACAAGTCATTATGAAGATGTTTGGGTAGATACTAGCCACTATGAAGATGTTTGGGTAGAAAGTGGCTATTGGGAGAACCAGCTTGTCGAATCAGGCTACCGAGATGTCGATTTTGGTGGGCACGATAAAATAATTAGTTCTGCTAGTTTTAGTCTAGTAGGGAATTCTCAATGGATGACCAATAATGAAACAGGTGAATCAATATTAATTGAAAGCGGTCGTTATGTAGAAGACTTGGAGCTGGTTGGTTCTGCTCATCTAAATGCAACAGGTAATGCTTTAGATAACCTTTTAACAGGTAACTCTGGTAATAACGTTTTGAATGGGCGTGAAGGTAACGATACCTATATGACTAATGATAGTGCTGATACCATCTTGTTCCAATTGCTAAATAGCCAAGATGCGACTGGCGGAAATGGACATGATACGGTATTAGACTTTAATTTAGGTGATGTAAGAACCGATGCTCAAGCAGATAAAATTGATTTAAGTGAATTATTAATTGACTACTCTAAAGATGTGAGCACATTAGCGAAATTTATTACTGTAGAACAAGATGCTGGAAACACGACTATTAGTCTTGACCGAGATGGTGAAGGTACAATGTTTAGTAGTGTGTCATTGATAACTTTAAATCAGGTAAATACAACAT
>NZ_JABVBF010000133.1 GCF_013344765.1 Acinetobacter lactucae | reverse complement strand
ACCTTATTCATATTTTGAAAATCGAATATTTAATTCTAATCTGTTAACACGATAATTTAAAAATTTAACATTTTATAACCAAGCCACTGTAATAAGGAAAAATGATTCATGGCGAAAAATACTGACAAAGCCCAACTTGCGCTGGGGGACCACGCAGCCCGTCAACTGGCCAATGCAACCAAAACTGCTCCCCAACTCTCTACAATTACTCCCAGATGGCTGACTCACTTACTTCAATGGCTTCCTGTTGAAGCAGGTATCTACCGCTTAAACCGTGTAAATAATACTGATGATATTCAAGTCGCTTGCACACAACGTGATGAAGCAACTTTACCTCAAACTTTTGTTGATTATGACCCAGAGCCACGCGAATACTTTTTAAATGGTGTATCTACTGTTTTAGATGTACATACACGTGTTGCTGACCTTTACAGCAGCCCACACGACCAAATTAAAGAACAGCTCCGTTTAACCATTGAAACCATTAAAGAACGTCAAGAAAGTGAGCTTATCAATAACCCTGAATACGGTTTACTGGCAAGTGTGACAGATGACCAACGTATTTCGACTTTAAATGGTCCACCTACTCCAGATGATCTTGATGATTTGCTACGTAAAGTCTGGAAAGAACCGGGATTTTTCCTAGCACATCCTGATGCAATTGCAGCCTTTGGCCGTGAATGTACACGCCGTGGTGTACCGCCTCCAACGGTTAGTCTGTTCGGTTCGCAATTCATTACATGGCGCGGTATTCCACTTATTCCATCAAATAAAATTCCTGTAGAAGATGGCAAAACTAAAATCTTGCTGCTTCGTGTTGGTGAAAAGCGTCAAGGGATTGTTGGTTTATTCCAACCAGGTCTTGCTGGTGAACAGTCACCAGGGCTTTCAGTACGCTTTATGGGAATCAACCGTAACGCGATTGCATCGTATCTAATCTCGTTATATTGCTCACTTGCAGTACTGACTGATGATGCGTTGGCAGTATTAGATGATGTGGAGGTGGACAAATATCATGACTACCCAGTTAACTACAAGTAATCTGCAAGGTAGTCCAACGGGGCCTGAAGTGACTAGTGCTCACCCGCCAGCCAACTTCCCTGATGAGTCCACCATTGCTCGACTTGCTAATGAGTTTTTTTCAGCATTACCAAGCTCAAGCAGTTCGACTTCTCCATCGGGCCTTAACTTGGATTTACCTGTCGGAGCACCACCGCACCCACCACAACCGGGTGAACCATTTTCTGCACTCAGTGGTCGTGCGCCCAATATCGCCTTTCAGAAAAGTCTCAATCCAGAATATCCTGAGCATATTCCAAATTTACCAGACTACCCTGAACGCCGAATTGTAGCGTCTGCGCCTGTGGTTGGTGGAGCTAATTTGCCACACCCGCCATTTGAACCACACGTGCCACAAGCTGCTCATAGTGAACCCAATGCGCCACGCATTGAACCAAACCTACCAACGGGTGCAGGTGAATCACCTTATTATTTTTTAAATGATTTTTCTGCTCCCAATGCAGCAGAACCTTCTGTTAAAGGTGTTGAAGATAATTATTCGGTTGCGCAGTCTTTTCAATTGCCACATGGTGACCAGCTGAAATCATTGTTGACAGAAGATCGTTTTGCAACGAACACGCCAACCCAAAGTTCGGCAAGCTCTGCATTTTATTTTTTAGACTTGCCTCAAACTGGACAAAGTTATAGTCACTATCAACCATCGCAATCCACTTTTGTAGCAAGTAGTGCTCAACCACTCGATGTATATGCTATACGTCGCGATTTCCCAATTTTACAGGAACGCGTCAATGGCCGACCTCTGGTCTGGTTGGATAATGCTGCGACCACACAAAAACCGCAGCGCGTGATTGACCGGATTGCTTATTTTTATCAGCATGAAAACTCAAACATTCACCGTGCTGCACATGAGTTAGCGGCTCGTGCAACCGATGCCTATGAGCATGCAAGAAATGTAGTTGCCCGATTTATTGGCGCGCCTTCTTCTAAAGAAATTATCTTTGTTCGAGGAACAACCGAGGGCATTAACCTGATTGCAAAAACATGGGGTGAGCAAAATATTGGTGAAGGTGATGAAATTATCGTTTCTCACTTAGAACACCATGCCAATATTGTGCCTTGGTATCAACTCACTAAAAAAACTGGAGCGAAATTAAGAGTCATTCCTGTGGATGACACGGGCCAGATTATTTTAGAAGAGTTGCCAAAACTGATTAATGAGCGCACCAAATTGCTGTCGATTACTCAAGTATCGAATGCTTTGGGAACAGTCACACCTGTTGCTGAAGTGATTAAAATTGCTCATGCCAAAGGTGTTCGCGTTTTAGTTGACGGTGCTCAATCTGTTTCGCACATCCCTACCGATGTACAAGCTCTTGATACAGACTTTTTTGTGTTTTCTGGACATAAAGTGTTTGGGCCAACGGGAATTGGTGCGGTCTATGCAAAACCGGAACTACTAGAAAGTATGCCTGTTTGGGAAGGTGGCGGTAACATGATTCAGGATGTAACCTTCGAACAGGTAGTTTACCAACCTGCACCTAACAAGTTTGAAGCTGGAACTGGAAACATTGCCGATGCTGTTGGTTTAGGCGCTGCGCTTGAATATGTCGAAAGTCTAGGCATTCATAACATTGCTCGCTATGAACATGATCTACTCGAATATGGTCAAAATGCACTGAGCAGTGTGTCTGGTTTACGTCTCATAGGAACTGCTCACAATAAAGCCAGTGTCATGTCGTTTACTTTACAGGGTTATTCAACAGAACAAGTCGGTAAAGCTTTAAATCAACATGGTATTGCGGTACGTTCTGGACACCATTGTGCACAGCCAATTTTACGTCGTTTTGGTGTAGAACAAACCGTGCGTCCGTCTTTAGCCTTTTATAATACCACTGAAGAAATTGATTTATTGGTGTCGGTGTTACATCAACTGACGCGTAATAGGCGTAGTAATTGAACCTATTTTTGCAAAAAAAGACTGCTTTCGAGTGGTCTTTTTTATGGATTATTTATTAAAACTACTTGAGCTCAAAAGTTATATATGAAGTAACAAGTCAAAGTAGCTATCACAGAGGAGTCTTATTATTTTAAATTCAATTTCTGAATTAGCCTTCGGCTCGAGCTAAAAGTGATTAGTACTATAGATAATTTAAAGTGGTTATCACGGCGGAGTCTTACCGTTTTGCCTCCAAAGAAAGCAGCTAATTCTATTACTTTTTTAAAAAATGAGTGACAACGTCACGCAAGAGAAACTTTCTCATCCACAGAACCTGTTCTCTGTTTTCATTTTTCAAATAATATTGCAAATACATTATCTTTATAAATTATGGGCAGGCTGTGGATGAAATTTAGCACTAGCAAATGCAAGTATGGACTCCGTTGTGCTAGTCTAAAAACTTGCAGATGACTTTAACCAGAGGAAATATTAATAGATATTCAACTTAATTAAACAATCCCCAAATCAATCTCAACGCAATCCCAATTAATAAAACTCCCATCACCCTCTCAAAATACACTCCAAACTCTAAAAATCTTTTACGTACAATAGGCTGAGCAAACAGTACACTCACCACCATAAACCAGATGGCATTGACCATACACATCCAAACGCCATAAAAAACCTGAACTTTCATTGGTGTGGTCGTACTTACAATCGTCGTAAAAATTGCCAGAAAAAAGATGGTGGCTTTTGGGTTTAACGCATTGGTGAGAAAACCGATTGTAAACGCTTTAAATAAACTCGGCGTGTCACTGTCTGCTTGGCCATTAATCTCAATATTGGTATTCGGCTGGCTACGTAAACACTGCCATCCTAAATAAATCAAATAAGCTGCTCCCGCTGTTCTGATCAGTGACATGAGCCATTCGCTTTGTTGAATCAAAAAGCCAATACCAACCAAGGTATAAAACACATGTACTGAAATCCCGACACCAATACCAATTGCGGTTAAACATCCAATCAAATAGCCATAACGCACACTTTGTCTGACCGTAATCACAAAATCAGGCCCCGGTAAAATCACCGCCATAAAGTGAATAAAAGCTAGCGTTAAAAACTCATGTCCATACAACTGCCACATAACAATTTAGTTTCCTGAAAATCACCTAAAAGATTGTATTGCGATTTTTTAGACGCGATAATCCAATCAAAATCCAAATAACTTTTGCCTCATGAGCACAAATCAAAGTCTGATTCTGTTAAATGAAATGGCGACTTTCGTTAAGGTTGTCGAATCGGAAAGTTTTTCTGAAACTGCAAGGCAGCTTGGTACAACACCTTCTGCTGTCAGCCGCGCGATTGCTCGATTAGAACGTGCTTTAGGCACCCGCTTACTCTATCGAACTACGCGGAAACTTCGTTTAAGTGAAAGTGGACAACAGGTCTATCAACGTTGTTTAGACATGGTGAATGCTGCGCAAGCAGTCATGGAAAGTTCGGGTCAATTTCATGTCGAGCCAGAAGGCATTATTCGCATGAGTGTTCCGAAAGCTGTGGGGCATTTTATGATTCATCCGCATTTACCCGAATTTTTAGAACGCTACCCGAAAATTGATATTCAAATGCTTTTAGAAGATCGCTATGTAGATCTCATTGATGATGGAGTCGATTTAGCGCTTCGAATTACAGAGCAACCACCGGGTGGCCTTATGGGTCGAAAGCTGATTGATATTGACCATTTAGTTTGTGCTACACCTGAGTATTTGGCCAAGCATGGCACTCCGAACCATCCTCATGATTTAAAGCAACATGAATGTATTTACTTGGGCGAACAAGCCAGTGACTCAAAGTGGAAATTTCAACAAGGAAATAAATCGATCAGTGTGGCTGTGCGTGGTCGTTATGCTGCAAATCATACGGGTGTGCGTTTGAGTGCCGCATTACAGCATTTTGGTATTGCGAGCTTGCCATACTTTGTTGCACGCCATGCGCTACAACCAGGTACCTTAGTTCAGGTTTTACCCGACTGGTATTTTAAGACCTATTACAGTGGCGGGCTGTGGTTACTGTACCCACCGACACGGCATGTCCCGCCTAAATTGAGTGTGTTGATTCAATATTTGGCAGATAAATTAGCAGCAGAGCCGACTTTATTTAAGTTAAAGTAATACAAAGTCAAGGAATTAGCACGATGGAATCCTACTTTTAAATCTCTAAAGTAAGCAGCTAATTCTGTTACTTTTTTTGGAAAAAGTAACCAAAAAACTTTCTCATCTACAGAACCTGACCACTGTTTCTAGCTATAAAAAAAATATTGCAAAAATATTATCTTTATAAATTATGGGCAGGCTGTAGATGACCCTTGCTCAAGCAAATACTATCTAGAATCCTCTTTATTAGAATTACTCAACCAATAAATCTTTTGGATTAATCGTATCGCCATACACTGGTTTTAACGTTTTTTCATAAGCCTGATGAATCACGCCTTCTTTCGCCAGTTTCTCTAAATCTTGGTTCAACCAGTCTAATAACTCTTTATCACCCTTTTTCACTGCTGGTGCAATTAAGTCCTGCTCACCTAAATTGGTAATGCCAACAGTGTAATTTGGATTTTCTTTAGCCCAAGCTAAAACCAGCAAGTTATCATGGGCAAGCGCGGCACCACGCCCATCTTTTAAAGCATCAAAAGTTTCAGTGTTTTGCTCATATTTTTGTAGCTTAATTTCAGGGTGAGTCTTGGTGAAGAATGAATCAGCCGTTGTACCTTTGTTTACCAACAAAGTTTCATCTTTGAGTTGAGCAACATCTGTAATCGGATGGCTTTTAGGAGAAACTACCCCCAAAGCAACTTTTAAATAAGGTTTAGCAAAATCGACAACTTCTTTACGTTCTGGTGTAACGGTAAAGTTTGCAAAAATAATATCCACTTTATTGGCTTTTAAATATTCAACACGGTTAGCCGCTTCAGTTAAAACAAACTCTACTTTGTTTTCATCACCCAGCAGATCTTTCGCAACATGCTTAGCAATTTCTACATCAAAGCCCTGATTTTTACCTTGAGCATCTAAGTATCCAAACGGCGGTTTATCACTAAATACGCCAATGCGTACCACGCCATTCTTTTTGATCTGTTCGATACTCGATACAGTTTGTGTAGTATCGGCCGTTTTTTCAGTAGACTGAGTTCCTTTGTCACATGCAACTAAACCTAAACTCAGCAAAGATGCAGCCAAAATATGCTTCACGTTTTGAAATGTTAATGTTGTCATTATTTCACCCTCTCGTTCTTGTAAAAGTCTTATTTAGAATCGCAGCGCCTACTTTTAGGCACTGCTCTAGCGATATCGAAAATTATTGACCTACATCTAAAAACACATTCGGATTAACCGAGTCACCGTAAATTGGTTTCAAGGTTTCATCATAAATTTTCTTGATTTCACCACTTGTTCTGAGCTGCTTAATTTCAGTATTGAGCCAATTCAATAATTGGGTATTGCCTTTTTTAACTGCTGGTGCAATAAATTCTTGATCACCAATAGACTGAATGCCTGCTACATAACTTGGGTTCTTCGCGGCCCATGCCAAAGCATAAGTACTATCTTGTGAAATCGCGTCACCACGACCGTCGGTTAAGGCTTTAAAGGCATCCGAGTTTCTTTCAAACTTGAGTAAATTCACTTTCGGATAATGCTTGGTAAAGTAGGTATCTGAACTTGTGCCTTTATTTACAATTAAGGTTTTACCTTCTAATTGGGCAATATCTGTAATCGGTTTGGCTTTAGGCGAGACAATGCCGAAAGCACCTTTTAAATAAGGCTCGGCAAAATCTACAACCTCTTTGCGTTCAGGGGTTACTGTAAATGTCGCGAACACCACATCGGCACGATTTGATTTTAAAAACTCCACCCGATTTGAAGCTTCAGTCACAATAAACTCAACTTTCTTTTCATCACCGAGCAAATCTTTAGTCACACGTTTTGCTAAAGCCACATCAAAGCCCTGGTTATTCCCCGCACTATCTACGTAACCAAATGGCGGATCATCGGCAAAAACAGCAACTCGTAAAACCCCATTTTTCTTAATTTGCTCTAAAGAATGGTCTGCTTGAGCATTACTTGCCTGTTCAGTTGATGGCGTTTTACTACATGCAGTTAACAACACCCCAGCAACAGCAAGACTGCTTAATATTTTTATTGAATTACGTTTAAACATTCACTTCCTCATGATTCAAATAATAAAAATTTAGTACGACAAAATATTTAAGAAGGCTTTCGCTCGTTCTGTTTTTGGCTGTTCAAAAAATTCTTCTGGTGAAGCCTGTTCAATAATTTTGCCCTTATCCATAAAAATAATGCGGTCGGCAACCTTACGGGCAAAGGACATCTCATGTGTCACAATCAACATGGTCATTCCTTCATTCGCCAATTTGAGTACTACATCGAGCACTTCTCTGACCATTTCTGGGTCAAGCGCAGCAGTAATTTCATCAAGTAAAATAACTTTAGGTTGCATGACCAGTGAACGCACAATAGCGATACGTTGTTTTTGTCCGCCTGAAAGCTGTCGTGGATAATCTAGTTTTCGCTCAAACAATCCCACTCGCTTTAACAACTCATCTGCAACTTGTTCTGCTTCATCACGATGGCGTTTTTGTACTTTGAGTGGCCCAAGCAAAATGTTGTCAATAACGTTCATATGCCCAAATAGCTCATAGTTCTGAAAAACCATGCCAATTTTTTGACGAGCATTAGTCCAGTCCACATCTTTACCGAGCACACCTGAGCCAGTTAAACGAATCTCGCCACTCTGAATCGGTTCTAAGCCATTAATACAGCGCAATAAAGTACTTTTACCGCAGCCCGATGGACCTAAAATAACAACTACCTCTCCTTGTTCTACATCCAGATCAATGCCCTGTAAAATATGACTTTGTGCAAATGATTTCTGTAATTGTTGTATCGATAACAAAGGCATAATTACTCCCAGACCTTTTCCAAATGTGCCGCCAAACGCGATAAGGGATAGCAAATCAGAAAATACAAAATAAAAATAAAGCCATAAATCCAAAGAGAAGCGCTCGGCACGGTCAACAGCGAATTTTCAATAATTTGCTGGCCAACTTTAATGACCTCAACCACACCAATCAGGACTGCCAAAGAGCTGGTTTTCACCATTCGGGTAAATAAGTTAATCGCGCCTGGAGTTACTCGTTTTAGACTTTGCGGAAAAATGACATAGACCAAAGCTTGAACATGAGTTAGTCCGAGCGCATAGGCTGAATCGCGTTGATGCTGGTCAATTGAAGTAATGGCTGCACGAACCAAATCGCCCATTTCAGCGGTTCCCCATAAAACAAACACAACAACGCAGACCCACATTGCGGAAAACTGCCAGTTAAACCATGTCGCAAAGCCGAAATAAAAAACAAAAAGCAAAACTAAAATTGGAATAATTCGAATTGCTTCTAAATACAAGCGGCACAACGCTTTAACCGCTATGTTTTTAGAAGTCATAATGACACCTAAAATCGTGCCTAAAATTGCAGAGAAAAATACTGAAATAAAAGCAATTTTTGCGGTTGCCCAAAGTCCCCACATTAAACGTTCGAGATGACTCGCCTGAAATAGATAATCAAGTTCCATGGCTCACCTTCCGACTTCTGTGTTCCAGATAACTGGTTAAAATAGACACGGGCAATAAAATAATCAGATAAGCCATGATTAATAAGAACAAAGCTTCTGTTGTTTTATAATCCATGCCAATTAAGTCTTTGGTGACAAAAAGCAGCTCAACGACAGCAATCGCACTCACCACAGAACTTTCTTTAATCAGAAATAGACAATTTGCTCCAATTGCTGGAATTGAAATAGCAAGCGCTTGAGGAAAAATGACATATCTAAAAATTTGGATCGGTTGCAGACCGATACTTTTTGCAGAGTCAATTTGCCCTTTTGCAACAGACTGTAGCCCCGCTCGAAAAGCTTCTGCCATATAGCTTCCGCCTAAAAATGTCAGTCCAATCACGCCACAAGCAAAACCATCGATTTTGATACCGAGCTTTGGCAAACCGTAATACAAAAAGAACAGTTGAATTAATAAAGGGGTATTTCGAGATAACTCAATATAGAACTGGACAATTCTATTTAGCACCCGCACGCGATATGTGATTAAAATGCTGCAAATTAGCCCTACAATAATCGCCAAAATAATGCTGATAATTGAGATTTTCAGCGTGGTCAACGTTGCAGAGAAAAATTGCGGCAACACACTATGGATATACTGCCAGTTCAAGGAAAATTCCAAAAAAATAATATTAAAACGTTATAAATATTTAGCTTTCTTCAGCCATTAAATATTTGTGCAACGAGTTTATTTTTTTCCCAATTGGTCTAAAACTATTTTTATTAGATAAGCTTTTCTATAAGTTTGATAAATTCGATCTGGCAATTGAAAACCTTCAAATCAGCTAAATACAACCGCTCAAAACATATTCACTAAAACAAAGATGAATAATAAAAC
>NZ_JABVBF010000132.1 GCF_013344765.1 Acinetobacter lactucae | reverse complement strand
ATAAAAGAGGCTGCTGTGAATTTTAAATTAAAAACATCACTCATAATTGGAGCAATTGTTGCATCTTCACTTGTATATGCCGCAACTGTACTTTCACCCAATCAGAATAATAATAGTGGATCAATTCCATCTGGTTATTCAGATTTAGAATTTTCTTTAGCAAATGGGAATTGGGTCAAAAATCTCTCTTTACCAGCAAGTGCTAATAATTTAGACAAAATTACAATTCGCTCTAGTGCGGCTTATAGTAGTTATTTAGATACTTCTAATACGAATATTCCGTTAGAGGTGCTGAAAATAAATAGCGGGGATGTTTACCAATTCATCTTTAATACCGCTCAAAATAAATGGATTGCTCAGTTGGCGACAGTGAGCCCTGCGAATGGTGCTAACTATGAGGTTGTACCGTTAACAACTGCATCCATACAAAAAGTACTTATTCAAAATGACAAATGGGCACAAACCATTGCATTACCGAGTGACGTACGCGATGGAACAACCGTACAAGTTGTTTCTACAGCAAGTACAAGCTCGGACATCGATAAAACAAACTTACTATTCCCGAGCAGTTTCTCATTAAAAAATGGATCTGAATATTGGTTTAAATATTATTCTGCTTTAGGAAAATGGGTTCCAGAGTATATAAAACCTCAGAAGCTAAATGTTCAGCAAATCGGAACATCTTTAGCAGCAGTAAATAGTCCCCTTACCGAAGTTTCATTTGGAGATGGAAATTGGGTTTCTAATTTCACTTTGCCGACCACTGCAAGTGATCGGGATAGAATTATTATCAAGTCTACAGCGACTTGGTCTGCAAAAATTAATAATACCAATATTAATAGCCAAGCGACTTTAACGCTTAAAACAGGCGATCAATATGAGTTTATGTATGTAAGTGACAAAGGATATTGGCAGTTGATCTCTTCACCAACAAAGGTGATTGATTCTACAGCAACAATCCCTGCAACTTTACCGAATATGACTCAGCCTACTTTAAAGGTGAAACTGTCTACATCAAATTGGCAGCCAACCTTACAACTACCTGCTAAAGCTCAAGTCGGCGATAAAGTTGTTATTGTGTCTAATGCATCGGCAGACACCTATATTAATGCCGCTAATGGCTTGTCTACTACAATTAAAAATGGTGAAAATCGTCGTTTTATTTACACCGCTCAAGGCTGGACAGTAGATAGTTATACAATTGATATGTTGTTGGTTTCTAGCCCAGAGGTAAACTCAATTTTGGGGGAGAGCGCTGCAAAACTTAGAATGATTGAAGGCTTAAATCTAACAAATTTAACCGCTGAAAATTCGAATGCACGTTTTTACTTAAGAGATGTAGGTTATCTAACTTATAAAATTCCTGCTGCCACTTTAAAAGAAGCAATCTCTACTGGACGAGATGACACCATGGTACAAAATGAGCGAAAACGTGTATTGGCAGATGGTGTCTATTATCAAGGGAATGAACCTGGTGATGGCGGTTGTGGTTGGGCTTGGATTAATGCTTCTGCATATAACATGATTGGTGCAAATGATATTGCAGGTTGTTCTTTCGCTGCTATGCGCCATGAAGTTGGGCACAATCTTGGTCTATATCATAACGGTTCAACTAATATTGGTTCAGGCTTTGCCCATCCGTTAGGAAGTACTGCAATGGGTGGCAATAATATTAATTTTTATTCGAGTCCATACTTATACAATCCTAAATATGGTGTGCGTTTAGGCTTAGAAGGAAAAATTGATGCTGTTAGTGTCATTAACCTGAATGTACAGAAAATTTCTCTATATAACTAATTTCTATTTTTAGCTGTCACTAATGAAGAAAAATAAATTGTTAACAGGAACTGCTATCGTTTGTACGGCGTTAGCAGTTTTAATCTGGTTTACTTTTTCACAGCAAAGCTCTTCTGCTTTAACGTCGCCTTTAGAAAGTCGGCAAGAGTCTGGGCCAAAAGTGGCAGATAATCAGAATGAATTTGCTCGTCAAAATATGCTGAATTTGAGTCCGTCCGAAAAAGAAAGACTGTCTCAGCAACAGATTGTTTTTAATGAAATAGAAAAAGATCAATTACCTTCGAATGTTAATTTTCCACTGCTTAAAAATGCACAGGGTATGGTCATTAAATATGATCCAAATGTGATTGAACTTAAAAAAGTGGGTGATACTGTTAAGTTCCAAATGTTGGAATATGGCATTAATCGCACGGGCAAAATTGTAGAGATCGAACCTGTTGACCAAGATATTGTTCGGTGGACTGGTAAATTTGATCAGGGTGATCCGAACCAGAATTTCTTTACCATTACTCAAAGTCAAAAAGACCACTATACGATCATGCAGATTTTTACCGAGAAAGGAAATTATTCGGCTGAAATTAAAGATGGTGTGGGGCTGGTACAAACCATGGATGAGGGTGTAACTGATCAAGAGTTACATCATGATCATCCTTAGACAAATAAATGGTTCTGGTAGAGAAAAGTAGCCAGTTCGCAGTTTATCTGTACGGATATGAGCTTTATGCGTTCACACTCTTTTAAAAACAAAGTATGCTTATGCCTGTAACAAGGAGCATACATGTATCAAGTACTTGCTAGAAAATACCGTCCACGTAATTTCAATGAGTTAGTGGGGCAAAACCATGTTTCTCGTGCATTAAGTAGTGCATTGGAACGCGGTCGTCTACACCATGCTTATTTATTTACAGGAACGCGTGGTGTAGGTAAAACTACAATTGCACGTATTTTAGCCAAGTGTTTGAACTGTGAAACGGGTGTGACTTCTACGCCATGTGAAGTCTGCGCAACGTGTAAAGCGGTAAATGAAGGCCGTTTTATTGACTTGATCGAAATTGATGCTGCTTCAAGAACCAAAGTAGAAGATACGCGTGAACTTTTAGACAACGTTCCTTATGCGCCAACGCAAGGTCGTTTTAAAGTTTACCTGATTGACGAAGTACATATGCTATCGACGCATTCTTTTAATGCGTTATTAAAAACACTAGAAGAACCACCAGAACACGTTAAGTTTCTGTTTGCTACAACGGATCCGCAAAAGCTACCAATTACGGTCATTTCACGTTGTTTGCAATTTACTCTACGACCTTTAGCCGTTGATGAAATTACCAAGCACCTTGGCGCTATTCTTGAAAAAGAGCAGATTACTGCTGACCAAGATGCAATTTGGCAAATCGCTGAATCTGCTCAAGGTTCACTGCGTGATGCATTATCTTTAACTGACCAAGCGATTGCTTATGGTCAAGGTTCGGTACATCATCAAGATGTTAAAGAAATGCTTGGTCTAATCGACCGTACGATCATTTATGATTTGATTTTGGCGATTCATCAAAATCAACGTGAGAAAGTTAGTCAGCTTTTATTGCAATTTAGACATCAAGCGCTAGATGTTTCACTTGTGCTTGATCAGCTCATTTCGACATTGCATGAATTGGCAATTTTACAATATCTACCTGATTTGAGTTTGAAATATAGTGATGAAATTAATCGCAAAATCATGCAGCTGTCTAAGCTGATTTCTGCTCAAGATTTGCAGCTTTACTATCAGATCGCATGTAAAGGACGTTCAGACTTGCAACTTGCTGTAACGCAAGAGCAAGGCTTTGAAATGTGTGTTTTACGCTTATTGGCATTCCGTCCTTTAGCGCCTAATGAAATTTTAGTATCACAGCCTATTCAACAAAATGGACAAGCAGAAGTAGGCCTAAATACACAAGCTCAGCCAACAGTACAAGATATTGCTCCTGTAAGTGGTGCTGTTCAGCCTGTTGAAGTTATTAACCAACCCGCTATGGTTGAACCTGAACCTGAACCTGAACCTGAACCTGAACCTGAACCTGAACCTGAACCTCAGTCTAATCAGGATTTAATGGTATTTGACCCAAATCATCATGAGCTGATTGGTCTTGAGTCAGCATCTGTTCAAGAAACAATTAGTGTTCTGGAAGAAGATTTCATTCCGGTACCAGAGCAAAAGTTAGTACAAGTTCAGGCAGAAGTCCAAACTAAAAATATTGAACCTGAACCAGCTTTCACTGCTGAACCTATGGGTTTATTTGAAACGCCTAACGCTGAATTTTCGCTGGCCCAAGATACACCTGATCTTGTTTCTGAACCAGTTATTGAGCAGCAGTCATTTGTGCAAGCTGAAGTAATGGTTGAAACAGAAACAGTTGCAGTTGTGAAAGAGGCTAGTGAAACTGATAATGGGCAGCTGATGCCTCAAGATATCTTGAAGCTTTCTCCTCAAGTTTTAGAAGGTGAATGGACACTTGAAAAGTGGGAGTATTGGTTTAGAAATAGTCAACTTTCTCCAGCGGTTCAAGAACTCGCTCAGCATGGTGTGATGACTGGTGAAATTGGTGGTAATACTGTTTTCCATATTCCTCAAGAATATGAAAATATGCTGACCCAATTGCAGCAAGGGCTTATTGATGCATTAAATGAGCAATGGCCGAATACTCAATTTACAGTTGAATATGGTGCTTTGAATACATCTACACCATATACCATTCAAAGTGCGCGTAAAGAAAAAGCCTTTCACCGAGCAGCCGAGCTGTTACAACAACAACCAGTTATTAAGAGTCTGATAGAGACCTTTGATGGTGAACTACAAAATATTCAATTAAAGCCTTAAATTTAACTGAGTTTTGATCTGGTGCAGAATATGAGAATAGTAGAATTTTCATATTCTTCATTGGATTGAAATATTCAGGTCATGTCACTGTCATTGTACTTTTCTATGTTAGCCATTTTAGATTTTAAATGGATTGTACATAGCAATGAAAAGGCAAAGCACTGGAATAAATTGTTTTAAATATTCTTATCTTTTATTAATCGGCGCGATTCTGCTGAGTGGTTGTAACGACTCATCAAATGATAATTCGAATGCACCAGAAACAGGTAAAAAGCCTGTAATGCGCTGTGCTCCATAAACTTAAATAATAAAAAGAACCTGATCATGATTACACGTCGTAAATTTTTAAATTACTCTTTAAATATAGGTTTTGGTGCTGCGGCATTGGCAGCTTTCCCATCTAGTATTCAAAAAGCTTTAGCAATTCCTGCAAATAGTAAAACTGGCACCATTCAGGATGTCGAACACGTTATTATTTTAATGCAGGAAAACCGATCTTTTGACCATTACTTCGGAACCTTAAAAGGCGTTCGAGGCTTCGCTGATCGTTTTACAATTCCTTTGCCAAGTGGCCGCCGTGTTTGGGAGCAGCTTAGAAGTAATGGGCAAGTTCTAACACCTTTTCACTTAGATAGTACAGCTCATAATGCACAGCGTGCGGAAGGCACACTACATACATGGAACGACAGTCAGCTGGCTTGGGATAATGGTCGGATGACAAGTTGGCCAGCCCATAAAAATGATATGTCCATGGGCTATTTTAAAGAAAAAGAAATTCCATATCAGTTTGCACTTGCGAATGCTTTTACGATTTGTGATGCCTACCATTGCTCGATGCACACTGGAACAGATGCAAACCGTTCTTATCACTTAACGGGTACGAATGGTGCAACACCGACCAAGCGTTCATTTGTAAACAATGAGTGGGACTGGATTGATGGTAACCCAGCGACAGCAGATCGTGGTTATACATGGAAAACTTATGCCGAGCGTTTAGAAGAAGCAGGGATAAGCTGGATTTGTTATCAAAATATGCCTGATGAATGGGGCGATAATATGCTTGGTGCATTTCGTACGTTTAGAAAGGCGAACATTGCATCTGGTTATCCCGTTTCAAGTGGTGGCGAACCGAATAAACCGTATGCCGATACGGGTCAAAAACTACCGTATAAAGCCTATGATGCTGCGACTGATAATGCCAAAAATCCACTTTATAAGGGCATTGCCAATACGTTGCCGGGTAATAAACCAGAAGAATACCTTGACGCATTTAAACGCGACATTCGTGAAGGTAAGTTACCGCAAGTCTCTTGGATTAATGCGCCATCAATTTATTGCGAACATCCGGATCCTTCAAGCCCAGTTCAAGGGGCATGGTTTATCCAAGAAATTATTGATGCATTAACTGCTGTACCAGAAGTTTGGAGTAAAACCGCGCTACTTATCAACTTTGATGAAAATGATGGTTACTTTGACCATGTGCCATCGCCATCAGCGCCATCACGACTCAAAAATGGCCAATACGCTGGCAAATCGACATTAAGTAGTACTGATATGCAGGATGAATATTTTGATCATGCTGCACCTGAGGGAAGCCATTCTCAGCCTACACCAGATGGACGAGTTTATGGTCCGGGTCCTCGTGTTCCATTATATGTGATTTCTCCATGGAGTCGTGGTGGTTGGGTGAACTCGCAAGTGTTTGACCATACATCTGTGCTCATGTTTTTAGAAAAACGTTTTGGTGTGAAAGAGCCGAATATCAGTCCATACCGCCGTGCAGTGTGTGGTGATTTAACCAGTGCATTTAACTTTAAAACACCAAATGCAGATGTTTTACCGCAGTTGAACGGGAAACAAACTCGTGTGCAGGCCGATGAGTTAAGAGAAAATCAAGAAGCTCTGCCAGCTGTACCTGTACCAACGGATATTAAGTTACCGATTCAGCAAAGTGGTATACGTCTGTCGCGTGCGCTACCTTACGAGCTGCACACTAGCGCGCGCTGTAAAGCGGATGGTAAGGTGCAATTGATATTCTCTAACACGGGTCAGCAAGCAGCGGTTTTTCATGTTTATGACAAGCTCAATCTAGACCGTATTCCAAAGCGATATATTGTCGAGCCAAATAAAACTTTAGATGATGAATGGGACGCTTTAAAAGATAATTTAGGTCGTTATGACCTATGGGTACTCGGTCCAAATGGTTATCATCGTCATTTTAAAGGGGATACTCAACGTATTGTCGATAGTGGTGTTAAACCTGAAATTCGAGTTTGTTATGACATTGCCAATGGTGATGTTTATGTCGAACTTATGAATGATGGTACTAAGGATGCAATATTGACGGTAAAACCTTGTGCATACCGACAAGATGCGCCGTTACAACTTACCGTAAAAGCGGGACAGGTTGTTAAGCAACATTGGGCTTTGGCTGATGTCGGAAATTGGTATGATTTTGAAATCACGAGCCAGAGTGATCCATATTATTACCGACGTTTTGCTGGTCGAGTTGAAACGGGTGAAGACTCTTTTAGTGATCCTGCAATGATGTAAGTATAGAGGGGGCAAAAAGAGTAGTTTATTTTCATTTTGCCCCATTTTTTATAATAAATATCTCTCTAAAATCTCACGAACTGACTCAGAAATTGGCACAGTCTTACGTGTTTCGCGATCAACAAACACATGAACAAAATGTCCTTGAGCTGACGCTTGCTCTTGACCTTGTTTAAAGATTGCCAATTCATAGCGTAAAGATGTCGTGCCGATTTTACCAATCGCAACACCCACTTGAATAATTTCTGGAAATGACAGCTCTTGAAAAAAGCTACAAGCTGAATCAACCACTAAGCCAATTGACTTTGCTTCATGAATATCAAAACCTGTTTTCTGAATGAGTAAAGCATTGGCGGCTGTATCGAAGTAGCTATAGTAAGTCACATTATTCACATGACCATAAATATCGTTATCTGCCCAACGCGTTTGAATGTCTAAAAAGAATTTAAATTGATCACGGGTTTTTAAAACTGGTTTAGTCATTAATGAATCGCCTGATAAATTGCCAAAGCAGCGGCTTCTGTCATGTCACGTGGATTATTTTGTAGTAAGCGGGTTTGGAGCATGGCATCTTGAGCAAGTCTAGGTAAGCTCGATTCATCAATCCCCAACTCTCTAAGTTTTAAGGTCAAACCACTACGGTCTAAATGGTTCTGCATATGGTCAATAAATAAATCACACAAGCCATCAGTGCTGCCATTGCTATATGGATCGAGCCATTGCATAAGCTCTGCATAGTATTTTTTTGCATTTGGCGCATTAAATTTTAATACTTCAACCAGCACTAAGGCATTGGTATGCCCATGCGATAAATGAAAATGTCCACCCAGTGGATAAGCTAAAGCGTGAACAGCAGCAACAGGTGAGTTTGCAAATGCCTGACCTGCGAGCATTGAACCAAAAAGCATGTTTTGACGTGCTTCTAAATCATTACCATCTTTAAGAACTTTCGGTAAGTTATAGTTTAGTAGCTTGAGTGCATGCTTGGCTAAAATATCGGTATAAATATTTTTTTTATGTTTAGAGGTATAGGCTTCAATAGCATGTACCATCGCATCAATACCTGTGGCAGCAGTAATATGAGCTGGAAGGTTTTGAGTATAAGTAGCATCAAGAATTGCAGTGTCGGCGTACAGTACCGGAGAAACAATCCCCATCTTTGTCGTCTCACCTGTGGTCACAATTGAGATTGGTGTTACTTCAGAACCTGTACCGGCTGTAGTAGGAATCAAAATAAGCGGAAGGCGAGTTGTAGTGACTTGGTTTACGCCGTACATTTCTTGCAAACTTTGGGTCTGGTTAGGGTGAGCGAGTAAAGCAATAACTTTGGCAACATCCAAAGAGCTACCGCCACCAAAACCAATAATGACATCTACATTTTGCTGTTTTGCATAGTTGGCTGCATCTAAAACAACTTGTTCAGGCGGATCAGCTTGCACATCCGCATAAATGACATATTCAATGTTGAGGCTATCTAAAATTTGCAGGATGGGACGGTGTAACTGATTTTTAACCATGCCTGGATCGGTGACTAGTAATAACTTGCGGTAAGCTTTTGATGACAAAACATTTTGTAATTCTTGTATAGAGCCTAAGCCAGAGATGATATTTGGAACGGTTTGAAATTGAAAATGGCTCATATACATTATTTCCTTATTTTTGAAAATTATTGTCGAATGGTTCTATAAGATTCAATCTTCAAATAACTTAGCATAAGACACCTTAAAATAAAGTAGTTCTGAGGTGATTATCTTGAGTGTCATATGAGATAAGCACTACTTTCATGTGGTCAGATTCAGATGATAGATGGAGATCACGCAAGATATTTAAAAGATTAGCGAAAGGTGGGCTTTTTGTTATTTATATTGTTCAGTAGATTTTCCTGAAGGCTGCTAATTCATATAATGCTTTAACAATTTATAATTTTATTCGGTTCAATAAGTGAAAATTTCTAAAACTTTACTCAGCATTATTGGATGCACTTGCTTCATGCTGAGCTCCGCAGTAATGGCTAAAACTGGCTCTAGTGTCTATTCACCTACAAAGGGTGTCATTTGTGACAAATATATTTGTGCTGACAAAAAAGGTGTATCTAAAAAACTTACAGCCAAATACTTAGGGACTAACAAAGCCAACAGAGCATTCTCTCATGGCGTTTTTGATACATCAGCATTTACACTCTCAAATGGTGTGTTCTGTGATACCAAGACGAAACTATGCCATGTCGATCGATACTTTGAGAATGGGCATCGTAGCAAGATTGATAGAATTATGACTGATAAACTCTTTAAAAATAAATGATTTTTCAATTACAGAAGTGATGTAAGTTTCTCGGACAGATGAATCTACAAAAGTAAAATTAGACCATAAAAGCCCCCGCTAACTATCGACTAATGGCGGGGTTTTTTATTATTAAGTATTTCTGTAATAT
>NZ_JABVBF010000131.1 GCF_013344765.1 Acinetobacter lactucae | reverse complement strand
TTCACTCTTGTTGTGCTCCTTGTTCAGGAGAAGTCATGGAAGCATTAATTGACTCTGGAATTAAATTTTCAATATTCTTTTATAATCCTAATATTCATCCAGTAAAAGAATATCTCATCCGCAAAGAAGAAAATATTCGTTTTGCAGAAAAACATAATATTCCTTTTATTGATGCAGATTATGATACAGACAATTGGTTTGCTCGAGCCAAAGGTATGGAAGATGAACCAGAACGTGGTATTCGTTGTACCATGTGTTTCGATATGCGTTTTGAACGAACTGCCCTTTACGCACATGAACATGGCTTTAGCCTTATCAGTAGTTCGCTAGGAATTTCACGTTGGAAAAATATGACTCAAATTAATGATTGTGGAATTCGGGCAGCATCCAATTATCCAGATATTCAATATTGGGATTATAACTGGCGAAAAAACGGTGGCTCTAGTCGAATGATTGAAATCAGTAAGCGAGAGGAATTCTACCAGCAGGAATATTGTGGTTGTGTATATTCTTTGCGTGACACCAATCGTTGGCGTATGAGTAATGGTCGAGACCGAATTAAACTAGGTGTTAAATTTTATAGTAATGCTATGGAAGAAGATTAAATTTTATTTCTCTTAAAAAATTAATTCATTCTAAGCTATATTTATTGCTAATAAAAAAAGGCCACATCTGGAGAATGTGGCCAAAAGGTGTACTGTACTGAGCTTTGATATTATTAGAATAATTAAGTTAGCTTAAAATAAGATTAATAAATTTTAAAAAGTAATCAGAATAAGTAATTTCTTTTCTCCTCAGATTTATTGTGTTAGTTTTTAATACTTGAATGTTTATATAAGCCATTTATATTCAAAATATAATTTTAATCAATCAGTAAGAATGAAGTGTCATTATGATTCAAAATGAAACTATTGAAATCGTTCCTGTACGGCGGCAAGACTATTTAGAATGGGAAAAATATTGGCTTGCCTATCAAAATTTCTATCAGGTCAATTTGCCTCTTCATATAACAAAAAAGACTTGGGAGCGATTTTTCGAAGAAAAAGAACTAATTTACTGCGCCGTTGCCAAAAATACAGAACATATCTTAGGTTTTGTCACTTATATGTTTCATCGGTCTACTTGGGCAGAAAATAATTACTGTTATTTAGAAGATCTGTATGTATCACCTGAAGTCCGTGGACGACATATTGGTAAGCAACTCATTGAATATGTACAAAAGCAAGCAATTGAACACAACTGTGAGCGCTTATATTGGCATACTCAAGAAAACAACCAAACCGCCCAAAAGCTCTATGACTGGATTGCGCAAAAACCAGGAATTATTCAATACCGTATGCCGTTGAACTAAAGAAAGTAAAAAATACCAAAAGCTGGAGTGCTTTTTGGTATTTAAATTTTAGCAAGAATAAGCTTAATCACTTTGTCATTAATGGTTGAGCATTGATTAAAAGCTGCAAAACGCTTGAGTTCTTGCTCCAATTCGGAAAAAAAGAGCGCCTTGTTTTTTACTGTTTTTTCAACATGTAGGCTAATCACTTCTAATTCTTTTATAGAACGATGGGCTTTACAATCTACTCGGCCTACCAACTCATCTTGATATAGGATCGGCAAACAAAAATAACCATATGTCCGTTTGGCTACTGGTACATAGCATTCGATCCGATAATCGAACTCAAATAAAGAAGCTAAACGGTCACGATGAATAAGCGAGTTATCAAAAGGCGAAAGTATTTTTAAACCGAACTCAGTAGTAAGCTTTTGTTCTATTGCAGCAGTATCAACATATAAAGTTTGACCATTCTCAAGTTTAATTGCAGATACTACACCTGCGTCAATATGCTCCTTCAAAACGACACGCATCATTTCTTTCAAATCATTTTTCTTTAAATGAACTAATTGTTTCCATGTGAATGCACCATGTGCTCGAAGCGTATTATTAAATAAATACTGCGCATATTCATAAAGCGTAGGCATACTTAAATCAATATTTTCAGGCAAGCAGCGCTCGGTCAAATCGAAGACTTTTTCCATTCCGTTACGTTCGCAGATCATCAAGTCACCCTGCATATATAACTGCTCAAAAGCACGGCGGCCTGGTCCACTATTCCACCAGTTTCCTAAACCCTTTTTATTATTTTTATCAATATCTCTTAATCGAATTTTCCCTTCAGCACGAACACGTGCCAAAATTTCATCCATGAGGTGCTGATCGCCTCTATTAAAATAACGGCTTTCTCCTTTCCTGACAGACATCATGGCAGGCAGCGCATAACGATAATCTTTCATAGGAAGATAAGATGCGGCATGATACCAATATTCAAAAATCTGGCGCTCACGTACCAAACTATTGAGATGGCTTAAATCATAATCAGGCACTCGGCTCCACAATATATGGTGGTGAGCTCGCTCCACAACCGATATGGTATCAATTTGCACATATCCTAAATGCTCAATCGCCTGTAAAGTGCCTTCCAAGCCTTTTGCAAATCGACTGGTTTTTCCTAGGCCTTGATTGAATAAAGTAAGCTGTTTCAAAGATGAGATCATAGAAAATCCTTAATTTATCTCATTCGAACTTTCAGCAATAAGTTTTTCTGCCATTTCTTGAGTTTTTCTTAAGCCTGGCATACGGAATTCGGTATGCCCATAATCTTGGATAGATTTCCAACGCCCACCCCAAGTCAGACCAACCGATTCGGCGACTTGTCCATATAATCGATAGCCTTGCATCGCCCACGGATCTCGCTCAGAAATAACGACTTTCCCATTTCGTTTAAATGCTACATCAGCAGCTAAACCGAATTGGTGATAACTTTGGTAACCTCTCGCTTTAGTCGTATTAGGATTGCCCGCCAACATATTTTGACGTGCTGGACTACGATAACCTTCAAGCAAAACAAGTTCATAACCATATTGTTCTTTCATGATTTTAAACACCATGAGTAAACGCTGTTTATAACGTGGGTTCATTTTGTCCCATTTACGATCGACTAAAGTCGTGTCTAGAATAGCTCGACCATCGAAACTTGCATTATCAATCGGTGAAGAATTAATAGCTCCACTATTTTGAGACGAATATTGCTGCTCTAACTGTGTAGCCTCAACAATTGCGGCCTCAATTAAGCTTTCATCCACTTCTGGTGGTGGTGATAATATTTCACCATTTAAAAGTGCATAGATTTGAGGGTCAGTTTTTTTCAGATATTCAGCTTCAATTCGAGTTGAACTAATCGGACGAGTAAAAGCAAAAATTAATATACTGGCAAACAAAAAAAAGCCAGCAATTACAATCCACCATTGCTGTAAATGCCAATGAGATTGTAATTTTTCAGGAGCGGCTGCTTGATTCATGGTTTGAGCAAATTGTTTAACCTGATTAAGCTGCTTACGCCCTTGAGGCAGTAATGACAAAACGAAATCTTTGCTTCTACTCCTAAGTTCATAAGACATTAAAAACGCTAAACCAATTGCCAAACATGTAAAGCAAAAGAAAATGAGAAAGATCATCATCAGTTCATTAATTCACGGCAAAAGGACTTCGTGTAATTTTAATATCTACAGATGCCTTAGGTGGCTCAACCTCAGGTTCTGGTTCGGCTGGAGCTTTACTCTCAATTACGGGTTTAGCCTGTACCACTTGCTGCTGCGGCTTACTCACAGTTTTTTGCTGAGCTGGCTGTATTTTGGGTTGAACCGTTTTAGTTGCACCTGTCTGTAGTTGAGGTACAGCCTGAACTTTCTTTTCGCCTGTTAGCTGTTCGTCAAATGGTGAAACTCGTTGTTCATTCGCAGCAACAGCTTTATGCGGAACAGGTTTAAAGATATTACTTAATTCATTATCTTTTGGCTGTTCAAAGCCATCACGGCTCATTGAGTCTGTTTCGTTGTCTTGACTTACAGCAACCTGATTCTGTTCATCAGAAGAATGAGCAGCATCTTGATTTAAAATTTGCTCTTCTGTTGATTTACTCTCAATTGCTGCTGATTCTGGTGAATTCGGTTGAGACAAGAACAGGAATAGCGAGATGCTAACAAATACCCCGGCAATCACACCAATCACAATATAAAGTACTGGTGATTTCGGCTTTTTTTTATTCGATTGTAAAACTCGAATAGAAGTTGGTTTTTCCTGAGCCATTTCGTTCCATCATCAAGGTAAATAAATTGTAATATGTGCTTGCTCTTGCGGAGCAGAAATCACATTTTGATAATTAGATAATGCTTTATCATTTTGATTATTCAGCATAAATCTTAAACCAGCAAAGGTAAGTAATGCAAAAATCAATAAAAAGATCAAAATCCAAAAGAAAGGTACTTCGCGATGAATAATATTTCGTATTTGATCGGGAATTGCCGAGAACGGCGAAAATGCAACTTTTTTCCCTTTTAAATAGTCAATTTCATCACCCACTCTTGATACTAAATGGTTCAGACTTTCGATAGATTCAATTCGGTATTTACCCTGAAAACCAAGTAAAAGACAGTAATGAAATACTTCAAGAGCGGCTAGACGTTCTTTTCCACGGCTTCGCAATTGCTCCAAAATTTCAAAGAAGCGATAACCCGCTAACTGAGAACCAAACAAGCTCAATTGCAACGGGCTAATTAACCAAGCATTTTGCAAATTAAAATAACTTGGGTCTTGTTGCGTTACGATTGTTTCATCAATCAAAGCACAGAATGCATACTTAGCATCATGAATATCATCAGCTGAAAATTGTAACTTTTTGGCTTGTTGCTCAAATTGATTGAGTAAATTTAAGATTTTTTCACGAAACTGGTGCGCATCTGCTGGCACATACTGATTTCGAATTAAAAAAACCAAATAAAAGCCATCATGCAATAAATCAATAAGATTAATTGCCTGTAGTTTTGCCTGCGACTGGCTATTGTTATTTCCACCCGTCCCAATTTGCCCATCGTCAAATAAAGAAGGAGCGCCTGTAGATTGTGACATTTTTCTCTCCTTTACCGTTAAGCGTTCATGACCGCAATCAATTCAATACTGATATCTTGGAAACCAGCTGGAACATAAATACAGATCGTCTCTGAATCTAACATGCGCTGATATAACTCATGATGCGGTTCAATTTCAAAATAGCTCACACCAGAACGTACCGGTATCGCGGTTGGAACCTGAATTAAATGATGTAATGGAATTGCAGGCAATGCAGCAACTACACGTTGCTCTACATCCAAAGTACTACCAATCTTGAATCGTAAAGGTACGATCTGGATCAACTCATGGGTCTGCATAGCACTACTTGATACCGCAATATAAAGTCGAGTGTCTCGAGTGATCTTATCGGTTTCAAGACTTCCCACCCAATATGAAGGTCGGATCTCTTTAAGCGCAATACTGATATAACGACTTGAAATAATCGTATCGAGTAAATCACGTAGAATCGTGTCTAACTGAGTAAAACTTTCTTGTAAATTATGGTGTTTATAAGCAGGCAGCTGATCAACATCATAGGCTGTCGAGAAAGTTAATAATGAACCTGCTAAACGCAATAATTCGAAAAACAACCGTTCTGGATGGATTTGCGGATATTGCACAAAGTGATTTAAACCAGCATGAGCTGTATTTAAGGCATTCACTAACCAGAAAGAAACGATATCACCTGAACGGAATTCAATTAATTTCTGTTCATTTTCTCGGTTATTGGTTTGAATGGTTTTAATTTTTGCCTTAATAACATTCAGTGTTCTTTTTAAGTTTGAAATGAGTGTTTCAGAGGCATCCACATGTAAAATTGGTGGAATAAACTTTCGGTCAATTTCAAAAGCACCAGAACTTTGACGCTTAATTTTTCCAATCGGCAGATATAAAAAACCATCTAAATTATGGTCTGGATTACTATGAATATCTAATAATTTAAAAACAGCACGGCGGCGTAGCAAACTAATATCTGCTTCGGTAGCATTCGTAAATAGATCATGCGTCTCAACAAGGTGAGATTGATATCTACCCTTTTGCGCTTGGTTTTGATCAATGAGATTTTGCTTATTTGCTTGTAAAAGTGGCAATGCTAAATAGATTATCATCTCACCACGTAAATTAAGATCATCTAATAAAATTGGCTCAGGCAATAGATCATATGCGGGCGCCTGATAAATTTCACCGTCTTGCCAGATCATCTCTACAGACTCAAGAGCAAGAATATGTGTACTCAATTGAGCTTCATCGAAACTTAATTTCTGAATACCATATGAAAAAGGCACAACCGCACGAACCGTATGATTTAGGCGTTGTTCATGATAGGTATCTTGAATTTGGAAATGTTGAGGTCTTAAAAATAAACCTTCACCCCACAGGACTTTTTCAGCTTTAAACATATGTCTTTACCAATCTTTATTCATATTCATTTTTAGGCTGCACACCTAACATTTCCTGAACCATTTGTAATGGATGCTCATCTTTAATGACTTGCGCTAACCATTCATGTAATGGCATTTGACTCCATTTAATCGTTTTTTGAAGCATATAGCTCACAGGACTATGAGGTTCATTTGCTTGGAAGTAATCTGCAATCTCTTGCAGTACTTTCATTGCTTGCTCACGGTTAGCCAAGTGCGTTTGTGCTTGTGGCTGAAAAGCAGGCTGATCTGAAACAACTTGTACAGGCACTTGATTTTCCATAGATGAGCTCGTGATGACAGTAGCCTGTTCTTGGACTGGCGCAAGCCCCGTACCAAAAGCTTCTGCTTTATAAATCTTGCGTAATGTGCTGTGAATAGTCTCAAATGCTGAATCAATCGCAGCAAAACTTGGCGAATCTAGTCCCATTAAATGATCGAGAGTTTGCTTTAAAACATCCCACTCAGTTAACACTGAACTAAAATCTTGATAGTTAGAATATTGAAAAGTTTTAGACGTATTAAAAATAGCTTGGTCAAATTGTTCTAATTCCGATGGCCCCGACTGACTGTCATATTCTTCTGTTTGTTTACGGCGAACATTTTCGTGATAAAGAAAATTATCGTAATCAAGCAAATTATAATAAGGAGCCGTATTGGTTAAAGGAACTTTCTTTAACAACATCGGAAGTTGATTAATTAAACCCTGTAATAAACCAATGCGTTGATCTAAGTCATCATCTTCAATAACAGGGTGAATTTCCTGCCAGTATTGATTAAGCATAGAATGGCTTAAAGTTAAACCTTTCGCCATACCTTCAAAACCATAAAGATGAGTCCAAGCCTCTAAGAGCCAAGTTAATAGGCGAATATCTTTCGTTTTATCTTTTAGCAAAACACTCGTGTTCTTTGCTACAAAGTCCCAATCGGCTTGTTTGCGCTCAGCAACCCAATCACCTTGATCTAGCAATAGATCATCTTGTGTCTTCGCTTTTTTTATTTCATGAAATTCATTAGAAAACGAAAAGTCATCACCACAAGGTAAACTATTACTAATGGGTTCAAGTAGTTCAGAAATATCAATATTCATCTAATTTTAGCTCTATTCAATTTTAAACTTCTGACTTCAATTTTTTACTAGTCCTTTTTTTAGCAGCTTTTGCAACTGGGTCTAGTACATATTGAATTTCATCATCTTTAGCATCAATCATGATAATTTTTGGTAGTTTTTGCTCTGCTAAAGCCACCAAAATTTCTGTAGCCAATGCAGGTAACACTGTAGAATTTAAAATATTATCAACATTACGCGCACCGCTATCGACTTCTGTGCAACGGCTTAAAAGTAGCTCTACCAAATCATCAGAATACTGGACTTGTGTTCCGTATTGTTTCTCAATTCTTGCTGTGATTTTGCCTAACTTATGCTTAATGATTCGTACAAGAAGATCATCATGCAGTGGGAAATATGGTACAACTCTCATTCGGCCTAAAAATGCGGGCTTAAACTGTTTATATAAACTTGGTTTTAGGTGCTCAATCAACTCATCAGCTGTAGGCCATTCTTCTACAGGTCTATTTAAACAAGCTTGCATAATGGCACTTGAGCCAGCATTTGATGTCAGCAAGATAGTCGTGTTTTTAAAATCAATAACTCGTCCTTCACCATCTTCTAAAGTACCTTTGTCAAATACTTGATAGAACAGTTCCTGAACATCACTATGAGCTTTTTCAATTTCATCAAGCAACACAACACTGTAAGGATTACGGCGAACAGCCTCTGTTAAAACCCCACCTTGACCATATCCGACATATCCTGGAGGTGCACCTTTTAATGAAGATACTGTATGCGCTTCTTGATATTCAGACATATTAATGGTGATTAAATGCTGCTCACCACCATATAATTCATTTGCCAAAGTTAATGCAGTTTCAGTTTTACCTACACCACTTGGGCCAACCAAAAGAAATACACCTTGTGGCTTATTAGGATCTTCAAGTTTTGCTTTCGAAGTTTTAATCCCTTGAACTAATTGTGTGAGTGCATAATCTTGCCCCATTACACGCTCGCCCAGTTTATCTTCAAGCGTTAATATCTGCTTAATTTCATCGTTAACCATTTTTCCAACAGGAATACCAGTCCAATCAGAAATAATTTCATTAATGATTTGAGAGTTTACTCTTTCAAATACTAATGGTTGCTGGCCTTGAATATCAGCAAGATCCTTACGCAGCAGATTAATCTGATCGAAAGCTTCAGACTCATTAGCATGATTCTGTGCTTCTAACTCTTGAATTTTATGAACAAGTTCTAATTCTTTTTGCCACTGCTCTTGGGTTTCATGGATCTCTTTTTGCAAAGATTCTAAATTAGCTTTTAAAGCTTCTAATCGTTCATGATGAATTGGAATTTGACGATGTTCATTTTCTAAAATTTGCTGTTCAAGCTTTAAGTTATGCTCTTGGGCCTTTAACTGGTCAAGCTTTACAGGTTGAGCATTTTGAGTCAAAGCAACACGTGCTGCTGCCGTATCAAGAACACTAATTGCTTTATCCGGAAGTTGACGACCACTAATATATCGATGTGAAGAATGAACCGCTGTAACAATCGCCTCATCATCAATTTGCAATTTAAAATGCTGCTGCATGACTGGAATCATCGCACGCAACATATCTACTGCAACTTCTTCGGTTGGCTCTTCTACTTTTACTACCTGAAAACGTCGGCTCAATGCCGCATCTTTTTCAAAATATTGTTTGTATTCTGCCCATGTTGTTGCAGCAATCGTACGCAATTCACCACGCGCAAGTGCTGGTTTTAAAAGATTTGCAGCATCATTTTGTCCAGCTTGTCCGCCTGCACCAATTAAAGTATGCGCTTCATCAATAAATAAGATAATAGGATGAGCTGAAGCTTGAACCTCTTGAATCACTTGCTTTAGACGATTTTCAAACTCGCCTTTAACACTTGCACCTGCCTGCAACAGTCCCATATCAAGCACATGTAAATGGACATTTTTAAGGGCGTTTGGTACTAAACCTTGAGCAATTTTTAAAGCTAGACCTTCAACCACAGCTGTTTTACCAACCCCTGGTTCTCCAGTTAAGATCGGATTGTTTTGGCGTCTACGCATTAAAATATCGAGCATTAAGCGAATTTCATATTCACGCCCAATAACTGGATCTATACCGCCTTTTTTCGCTTTTTCAGTGAGATTAATCGTATATTGATCAAGCGCAGGTGTTTTAGCTGTTTTGGTATTTGTTACAGTTGCGTCTGTTGGTTCAGGTTCATCAGAAGATGTTTTTGTCTCATCTTGTTGTTCAACACTCTTCTCACAAATTTCAAGAAACTTATGTTTCATTGAATCAATTGGTAAGAGATCAAATAAACTCGAAGCTCTCGTTGCAATTTGATATAAATCAGGCGCAGTTAATAACGCAACTAATAAA
>NZ_JABVBF010000130.1 GCF_013344765.1 Acinetobacter lactucae | reverse complement strand
GTTATAACTTTAAATTAATCTCTAACCTTTAGTTAGTAAAATTTAGAATTAAGCATTATCAAATGTTACCCCAAAAAACCTCTCCACCACTACATTCCTTTCATGCAAACTCTTTGAGCTTAAAATCTGAAACATCAAGCCATCAATCAGATTTAGAACCATGTCGGCACTTGGTTTTAATGCATGAGTTTCCAAACTAAAAACCAGATCAAAAAGTTCTCGAAGCAGCCATGTTCTATACTCAATTGCCATACGGTAGGCCTGCGGGTAAATCTGTTTAATTTCAAAAATAGCTTTCAGTAATAGATGGTACAAGCTATTAAAATTGACATGTAAAACAATAATTTCCTTAATTTTATCGCTTGAGGTTCTGTAACGGCTTGAGTAGATAATTGCCAGCACTTCTTCTTTAAGTTTGCTTTTTTGAAAGGATATGCATGTTTCAATCAGGCGTTCTTTTGAGTGAAAGTAGTTATAAAAAGTGCCTTTAGGTATTTTGGATTTTTTAGCAATCAGATCCACGCCTGCATTGTGAAATCCGTAGTTATTGAACAATTCTATTGCGGTATGGATGACTTGTAATTTTTTGGAAGATGTTTCTAAAGTTGGCATAGTTTTACCGTTATAAATAAATTTTTGTTGTATATAAATGAGACACTTTTTGGGGAGAAAAAAGGCACAGCAAAGCCATAAAGACTGTGCTTTGCACATCTCAAATTTTATTGTTGCTAAGTTTTAGTCGTGACGAATTAAAGCCTGAAAAGCCTAACGGCGATTGAGCTGCTTTAAAGTGATTTAAGTTGTGTCGTTGTAGACCTTGGCAATGTCTGCCAATAAATAATGAATGTGCATAGCCAACTCCTTCTTTTGGGAGTTCTGCCAAAACATTAGAAATTATGGTGGCAGAACGGAAGCAGGTTGACGGACTGGTTTGAACTCCAGCACACCCAAAGGTGTCCCACTCCCGTCCTACCTCTACGGGAGGGAACGGGGTGTGCACACAAGACTACTCCTCAGAAGAAATAATCCTGATGTGGTTCAAATAGCGGTCCGTCAAAACCGACTGGCAATGTAGGCCAGCCCGCAAATGGTAATCTGCAAAAATTAAGGTGTCAATGTGAAATTGGCTAGAAATTATTTAATTAATTATTGTTTTTCATTTAATTACACATTTAAGAAATATCTTAAATATGAGCTTAACAATATTAATTAATTCAATAATCTTTTTAAAATTTTAATCTTACTCGCCACTATTTTTAGGTTTTCCCTTCTCTACAAAACATTTCTTGCGCTCTACCTATTTTTATGTATGATTGAGTAATCACTCAATTAATATATTTATTTATGGCTCGTCCTCGTAGTGAAGATAAACGTAATGCGATTTTAAGTGCTGCGATAGAAACATTGGCAGAGCTTGGCGAACGTGCTTCTACCTCAAAAATTGCCAAAATTGCTGGCGTGGCAGAAGGTACTTTATTTACATATTTTAGTAGTAAAGAAGAGCTGCTTAACCAGTTATATCTTTCGCTCAAGGCTGAGCTACGTCAGGTCATGATGCTTGGTTATCCTGCCGACTCCGACCTACAAACACAAATGTCACACATTTGGCAAAGCTATTTGGACTGGAGTTTAGAAGCTCCTCTTAAACGAAAAGTCATGGCACAGCTTTCAACATCAGAACAAATTACTGAGCAAAGCAAACAAATTGGCATGCAAACCTTTTGTGACCTGACTCAAAACATTCAAGACTGTATTAACGATGGCAAATTAAAAGATTACCCACCGTTATTTATTGCTTCAATTTTAGGTGCACTTGCTGAAGTGACACTCAATTTTATTGCCCAAGACCCTTCTCAAGCCGAGCGTTATCGCAAATCTGGTTTTGAAGCGTTTTGGCATGCAGTTTCAATATAGATTAAAGAATAAGGATGCACGGCGTCCTTATTTTTAAACCAATTAATGAGTGAGCAAATACTCATTTAAATAAATCAAAATAAGCACTTAGCCCAAGTTCTTATTTGCAAATACAGGTTTGTTCCACTAAAGGAAAAACAAGATGACTATTTCAAACACAACAGACTTGCCTGCTCCCTTAATGCCGTCACAACAGCAAAATGGCAAATTTAGAAATACGCGTCCAAACCAACACAAGCCTTCTTTTGGCAAAACGCTTCAACTCATGTGGAAGTTTCTTTTTAACAAACCAAAAGACACCGTTCCAAACCGAGAAATTCCTGTTTTAAGTTTGTCGAAAGAACAACTTTTGAGTGCACCAGACCGTTCTTTATTTCGTTTGGGGCATTCAACGATCTTGTTAAAACTGCAAAATGAGTTTTGGTTAACCGACCCTGTTTTTTCAGAGCGTGCCTCGCCTTTTCAGTGGATTGGACCAAAACGTTTTCACCAACCACCCATTAACATTGCTGACTTACCGCCCATCAAAGGCGTGATTTTGTCGCATAACCACTACGACCATTTGGACTATCACGCGGTAATGCAGCTTAAAGACAAAGTTGAGCATTTCTTAACACCGCTTGGTGTGGGTGACACCCTCATTAAATGGGGAATTCCAGCAGAAAAAGTTCAACAACTTGACTGGTGGGACACCACTCATGTTGATGGTCTTGAACTGGTTGCGACCCCTGCCCATCACTTCTCTGGTCGTGGTATGGGTGATAGTAATGAAACGCTTTGGGCATCTTGGGTGATTATTGATAATGATCTACGCGTATTTTTTAGCGGAGATACCGGATATTTCGATGGTTTTAAAGAGATTGGACATCGTTATGGCCCCTTCGATATGACCATGCTAGAAACCGGAGCTTATGATCCTGAATGGCCCGATGTTCACATGCAACCCGAACAAACGTTGCAAGCACATATCGATTTAAAAGGTCGTCATTTATTGCCCGTGCATAACGGAACTTTTGACTTGGCGCTCCATGCTTGGGACGACCCGTTTGAACGAATTGTCGCTTTGGCTAAACAAAATGAGTTAGCAATTAGTACGCCTCAAATGGGTGAAGTATTAAACTTAAACGAGCCAAATGTCGAAAACTATTGGTGGCGTTCTTAAGTTTTTTTGACAATTTTTAAATTAATTCTCCCTATTATCCTTTCATTAAAAGTATTTAAATTCAAATATATAAGTATCATTCCTCTTATTGATGCTGCCATTTAACAAAACTAGGACTAACTTTGTCTTAGTTTTATTATTGACTTAAAACACAGACTACATTAGTCTGTGTTTGTAATTGATCAATTATGAAATTAAATGGCTTATATCACTAGTAGCGTCGAGTATGCGATTCACTGTCTTCTTTTTCTTGTGAACAATGAAGATAAACCATTGAGTAGTAAGGATCTTGCCGAATTACAAGGAGTCTCTCCGAGTTTTATGGCCAAGATTTTTCCTAAACTTGAAAAGGCAGGCCTTGTTGTTGCACAAGAAGGTGTTCGTGGTGGATATTTACTGGCCAAACCGGCTCATGAAATCAGTTTTTTAGATATCGTGAATGCAATCGAAGGTGAAAAACCGCTTTTTGAGTGCCAAGAAGTCCGTGGAAAATGTGCAGTCTTTAACAATGCCCCACCTGATTGGGCAACCAGTGGTGTGTGCGCAGTGCATGCAGTCATGCTACAGGCTGAAAAAGCCATGCGAGATGCTTTAGGTGCCCATACACTGGGCGATATTGCAGAGCGTTTTGGCCGTTATGCACCCGATGTGTTTTTTAGTGATGTAAATGGTTGGATCAGTGAACGCATTGAAGGAAGAACAGCAAAAATGCGAAAAAGTAAAATATCACGGGATACACCCGACTAATAAGCTGATAGGGTCTCAAACCCTAGAGTAATAACACCCCTAATCGTTTTAAACGCCTTCTCAGATTTTTTCGGACAATCAGAGAATGGATTCGCTCACCCAAAATTTTGTGATGAGCGGGAATGTGTTGTCCGAAAAATCGATCAAAAGGATAATCAAATGAGTAAGCGTATTATTATTATTGCAGGTTCTGGCTTTGCTGGTTTATGGGCTGCACTTGCTGCACAACGGGCAATTCACTTAGCATCGCAAGAACAAAACATTGAAGTGGTAATGGTTTCCCCTAGTCCAAATGTGGATATTCGTCCTCGTCTTTATGAAGCTGTACTTGAAAATATGTACCCTGATATTTCAGAACTATTAAGTGTAGTTGACGTTAAATATGTGGCTGGCTGGGTAAATGAAATTGATGCTGCTGCCCAAAATCTTGTGATTACCACAACTCAAGGCGATAAACAGACTTTAAGGTATGACCGTTTTATTCTGGCAACTGGAAGCACCACGTTTATGCCACCAATACCAGGTCTTACCGAATATGGATTTAGCGTAAGCACATTAGAAGATGCGGAAAAATTAGATCAACATCTTAAGAATTTAGCCAACAAACCTGCAAATGCAGCTCGTAATACTGTAGTTGTCGCTGGTGGTGGACTTACAGGGCTAGAAACTGTTACCGAAATGCCTGAACGTCTGCGTAACATTTTAGGTGAAACTGATATTCGTGTGGTGTTAGTCGATTCATCACCAGAAATTGGTGCAGCATTGGGTGATGAAGCTGCGGCTGTAATTCGAGAAGCTCTCGACGAGTTGGGTGTTGAAGGTATAGCTGGAGTCCGCGTTACTGCACTTGATGCTTCTGGTGTAACACTTTCTAATGGCGAAAGAATTGAAGCAGAAACCGTCATTTGGACTGCGGGCATGAGAGCTAACTCACTCACCTCTCAAATTGCAGGTGAAAAAGATAATTTAGGCCGTATTTTAGGTGATACCTATTTACATGCGCCTGAAGCAAAAAATATTTTTGTGACGGGAGATACGGTAAAAGTTCCAACCGATGATTTAGGTAATTTTAATGTGATGTCTTGTCAACACGCCATGAGCCTTGGCCGTGTGGCGGGTTACAATGCTGCGGCAGAATTGGTTGATTTACCACTACATGCCTACAGCCAACCAAAGTATGTGACTTGTCTTGATTTAGGCCCTTGGGGTGCTCTCTATAGCGAAGGTTGGGACCGAAAAGTTCAATTTGTGCGTGAAGAGGCCAAAAAAATTAAACAAGAAATTAATACTGTCTGGATTTATCCGCCGGTTGCAGATCGCGAAGCAATTTTTGCAATCGCAAACCCTGATTTTGTGATTGTTCCTTAATATTAGTTTTTCTAGAACAAACTACTTTATTTAGATACCCTAAAAGCAAAGCCGTCGCTGATTTTGCTTTTAGGGTTTATTTTTGAGTCATTAAATTATGACTTTTCTAACTCTTCTATTATCGCTAAAGCCGTTTTTTTAGCAGAAAACGGGTTTTGTCCCGTAATTAAATTGCCGTCTTGAACTACGTGCGGTGCAAATGGAATAAAGGCCTTATCATAATGGGCACCATATTCTTTAGCTAACTCTTCGGCATTATATGGAACTTTTTTTGCGACTCCTGCCAGAACCTCTTCACTCCATGCAAAGCCCGTTAACTTTTTGTCTTTTATCAGTCGTTCGCCATTTGAAAGCTTTACATTGAGCAAGCCGCAATACCCATGACAAACACTCGAAACAATGCCACCCTTTTCATAAATATTTTTGGTGATTTCTTGCAGTTCAGGATTATCTAAAAAATCCCACATAACACCATGACCGCCTGTGTAATAAATCACGTCATAATCTTGCCAATTAATATCGGAAGGCTTAAAAGTATTGGCCAATAAAGTCATAAAAGCTTGATCATCTTCCCTCGCTTTTACAGACTTGTCAGAAACCAAAGCTCCTAATGATTTTGGTTCAATCGGAGTTTTTCCGCCATTGGGACTAACAATGTCTTGTATATAGCCTTGCTTTTCAAATTCATCATAAGCATGGGTGAGTTCGCCTAACCACAGCCCTGTTGGTTCATCGACATCTTTATAGCGTGAAACATTGGTCACGACATGTAATATACGTTTAGACATTTCATCACCTCATTTCCATATTTATAATTCTATCTTTCATCTATCAAAACATAGAAAGCTGTTACTGAAAGTGTGCGCTTGGTAAAGTTATGAACCTTGCTTTTACATGACTATAAGTCTAAAGTTAACTTGAATGTCAATAGAGTATGTAGCTATGAATATTAGCGAGTTATCTAAACTAAGCGGTTTAAGTACCCCTACAATTCGTTACTACGAGCAAATCAAACTCTTGCCAAAAGCCAAAAGAAAATCAAACGGCTACCGTGAATATACTGACAACGATTTAAAACAGCTTTCTTTAATTCAGCAAGCACAGCAAGTTGGGTTTTCTTTAGCAGAAATTAAAGCCTTTTTACCTTCAAAAGTTGCCACTTGGAACCATGACGCACTTATCCAGACAATTGAAAACAAAATTCAAGAAATAGAACTTTTAGAACAGAAACTCAAAGTGAGTAAGCAAAATTTACGAACCATGGTTGAAGCGATTAATAACAAACCAGATGAAATTACTTGCGAAGAAAATGCAGAACGACTCATGAACCTCTATTACGACAAAGCAAAATCGCCATAATTTCTTAGAGGCCTATTGACCTTAAAGTACGCTTTAAACATACGATGGATAACAGGTGATAAATAAGGAACCTGTGATGTTTAAAGTTTTGAATTTTCAGCGTTGGTTAACCATTATTTTTGGCATTTTTTTGGCTTCAAATGTGGTACATGCCGCCGAGTCAGATAAAACCCAAAGCCTTACTAAAGCAAATGGAAAAATTTTAGTCGTGATGACCAATCACTCGGCTTACCCTTCCCGTTCGGATAAAACAGGACTTTGGCTGACCGAGCTCACTCATTTTTATGATGTCGCTTTGGCTGCTGGCTATGACATGGATTTTGTAAGTCCTTTAGGCGGTCAAGTACCATTAGATGAGCGTAGCTTAAAGTCTATTTATTTAGACAAATCAGCTCGAGATCACTTAGCCGACCCAGCATTTATGCAGCGGTTAAAAACCACTTTAGCTCCAAATGTAATTAATCCTACACAGTATAAAGCCATTTACTATACTGGTGGCCACGGCACCATGTGGGATTTCCCAAACAATAAAGCCTTGAAAAACATCAGTGAACAGATCTATCGCCAAGGTGGAATAGTCTCGGCGGTATGTCACGGCGTGGGTGGTTTATTGCCTTTACAGGATGAAAATGGCAAACCTTTAATTGCAGGTAGAATCGTTACTGGTTTCGCAAATATTGAAGAAACGCTGTCTGGTATTAAGTCTCAAGTTCCGTTTTCACTACAAAATGGACTCATTGAACGTGGAGCAAACTACAAACAAGCATTTGTTCCATTTACATCGTATGTGGTTTCGGACGACAGAATTATTACTGGACAAAACCCGCAGTCGAGTAAAGAAATTGCTGAAGCAGTTATTAAACGTTTAAATACGACTCAATAAATTGATAAAACACTCAAATTGAAAAGCCAATTATAGATTAACTCTCTAATTGGCTTTTTGTTTTAAGTAATGACCAGTGGACCAGAACCCGGCAGTTCGGTCACTAGCTTATAACCCATGAGTTTTGCAGGCGTATATGTACCGCCTTTAACGGTATTTTTGAGTAAATAATTCACCACAGTTAGTGAACCATTTACTGTAAGGCTATACGCATTTTCCGTTTGGATACGGGCGGTTTTTATTTCCCCACGTGAGTTTCTCGCTTCACCCCAAACATAGGTCGGCACTTTCGCACGGAGTTCCTCATTTGGCCCAACGACCGTTTTTTCAATACGTGACTTAATAAACTTCTGCACGGCTTTTAGTTTTAATACTGGGCGTACATAGTTCATCATTCTGGCGCCCATGATCATTTTGGGAAATGCAGGTACAAACACTTCAATATTGGAAATACCTGTTGTATAGAACGCTGTAGATACGTCTCCCCACGGTACGCTCATAGCACTTTTTTTACCATCCCCAAAATCAATAGTTCGGACGTAGTGCGCTAATGGAACGGTGGTAATTTTTCCGTTTTTACGAATTTTCCCGCCTTCTGCCATACCTTCTGTACTTGTTTTGGCTGTACCCGGTGAAAGTCCAGTTCTTGAGTCGAAACCAAGTGCTAAATGGGTTGCATCTGGCAGTGCTTCTTTTAAGGCAGCTGCCACACAGTCTGTCGGTATCACATCGAAACCAACACCCGGACAAAGCACAATATCGGCTTTTTCGGCTTGGCTGTTCAGTGACTGTGCCAATTCAAATACCGCAATTTCGCCAGTAATATCAAGATAGTGAACACCTGCTTTTATACAAGCTTCCATCATGGGTTTCGATGTTGCTGAAAATGGTCCTGCGCAGTGCATCAACAGTTTACAGCCTTGGAGCTGCTCACTTACTGCATCTACGTTATCAAGTCCAAAAGCCTTATAGTTGAGCCCCAACTCTTGAGCTAATGTTTCAACCTTGGCTTTGTTACGACCAGCTAAAGTTGGTTTTAGACCTTGGCGCACCGCTTCACGAGCAATTAACTCACCCGTGTAGCCATTTGCTCCATAAATTATCCAGTTTGTATCGTTAGGATTTGTCATAACACAACTCACTTATTAAGAAGCAAATGTATAGTCACGCATGCCTTTTTTGTATTGGCGGGTACGGCATGACATCGCTGATTGTTGCAAAATTAAAGCCCAAGCTGGTGAAACATTTGGTTTTGTTTTTTTGCCAGAACTTAAATTACGTAACTGGAATTTGACCACTGCCATATTCGCAAGTGAAGCGAGTGTTTTATTTTCCCATGTAATTGGCTTGAGTTCAGGAGAAACATTCTGGCCTTGTTTCCAAGCATTTGGCAAATTAGGTTCAATTGCTAGTGCTGTGGCAATACCGACCATATCTACACCACTTTCAATCACTTTCTCTGCCACTTGTTTACGGCGTATGCCACCTGTCACCATAACAGGCATTTTGGCAACTTTACGAATTTCTTGTGCAAATTCTAAAAAGTAAGCTTCGCGAGCAAGTGTTCGTCCATCGCGTGCTTGACCTTGCATTGCAGGCGCTTCATAGCTACCGCCTGAAAGTTCAACCAAATCGACTGCATGCTCATTTAACATTTTAACCACTTGTTGAGCATCTTCAGCACTAAACCCACCACGCTGGAAATCTGCTGAATTTAGTTTTACCGCCACAGTAAATTCAGGTGAAACCACTTTACGAACTGCATCCACAATTTCAATTAAGATACGAGCGCGATTTTCTAAAGAACCACCCCACTGATCTTGGCGTTTATTGCTGAGTGGAGAAAGAAACTGGCTTAATAAATAACCATGTGCTGCATGAATTTCTACACCGCTAAATCCTGCTTTTTCACCTAAACGCGCCGTGTTTGCAAAACGCTGAATCACCTCTGCAATCATAGATTCAGTCATTTCGATTGGTGTATTAAAGCGATTTGACATCTTGCCAAGATCAAGTGAAATTGCCGATGGTGCCCAAGTCTGCTGACCAAGGTTTGCTTGCATTTGACGCCCCGGATGATTGATTTGAAGCCAAACCTGAGCGCCTTTTGAACGACCAATTTGTGCCCATTTTTTAAAAGTATCTAAATGCTTTTCATCTTCTAGCACGACGCCGCCCGGTCCAGTCATCGCTCTGCGGTCTACCATCACATTTCCGGTAATGATTAGACCTACGCCACCATTTGCCCAAGCTTGATATAAACGCATCAACTCTTCTGACGGTGCATGGTTTAAATCAGCCATGTTTTCTTCCATTGCAGCTTTAGCAATTCGGTTAGGAACATATGAGCCATTTGGAAATACTAATTTTTCGAACACTTTCATTGGAATGACCTCATTCAATATGGCTTTACTTTAAGATTAAAGCT
>NZ_JABVBF010000012.1 GCF_013344765.1 Acinetobacter lactucae | reverse complement strand
AAATAAATTAGCGCTTGCATAATCTTAATTTAAAACACTAAAATCTAAAAAAACACAAAGTACTTCACAATAATTAAATCTAAAACTAGGGTGATCCTATGGAAATATCTAAGCTTGAAAAGAGATTAATCAATCATCCAATCCATTTTGGTGAAAATCCTCTGGTCTTGTTAACCAACTTTAGCAATTCTGCTTTAAAACAAGGCTGGAGTCAGGCAGAAGTTGAATCTGTTATTGCTCAAGCTTCTCAAGGTGACTATATGGCACTCATCCGCACTTTAAGAACTTATACATTTCTTTAAACTTATTTTTTTGATGATCTGCTCTACTATTGCGTATTCAATTTATAAAAAAATACATAAAGCTGTTATGAATAGACTAGATTTATCCTGAGCACTACCTTAACAATAAATAAAACAATAAATATAAGATATTTATTCAGTGAGGAGTAAGCCTGATGGATCATGAAATAGAGGAAAAAAAGGTCGAGAAAACCTTAAGCTGGCGTGAAAAAATGGCAGTTGAAGAACATGAGAAACTGTCACCCCGTCTGGTTTATGAAATTATCCGCCGTGATGGTGCCGAAGAGCTTGATCGTCCAACAACTGCACTGATCTTTTCAGGGATTGCCGCGGGTTTAGTCATCAGTTTTTCATTTGTATTTAAAGCGATTATTGCTGCTTATCTCCCAGCTGATGCAGTTTGGACCGATTTAATCACTAATGTGGGTTATACCATTGGGTTTCTAATCGCTATTTTGAGTCACATGCAACTCTTTACCGAGAATACTATCACCACAGTTGTACCTTTATTCAAGCCCTTTACTCTCGATAAATTACGAGCAGTGGGCCGATTATGGGGGATTGTGATTCTCTGTAATATCATTGGAACAGCTTTGGCGAGTTTATTTTTCCTCACTACTCATCTGTTTACTCCAGATATTGACAAAGCCCTAGATGAACTCGCCCATCATGTGGGTTCCTTTTCCGCCACCCAGAATATGCTCAAAGGTATTATGTCAGGGCTATTAATTGCAGCTTTGGTCTGGATGATGCCTTCAGTCAATAATAAATTCTTGCTCATCTTTTTCATGACGTATTTGATAGGACTGGGTGACTTTACCCATGTAGTGGTTGGTTCTACAGAAATGTCCTATCTGGTCTGGCAAGGAGAAGCCTCTATTGGCAAGTATCTATTTACTTTCCTGATCCCGACCACCATTGGCAATATTGTTGGTGGTACAGGCGTGTTTACTCTACTAATTTATGGTCAAGTGACTGAAGAACTAGAGCAGAAGCATCAATGAACTATTGTTCCTGCTGCCATCTGCGTTGCTGTAAGCGCTCGCCTTCAACCTCACGCTTATTTCTCGCAGACTCATAGAGCTTGGTTCCCTTCAACTCAGGCGGCAAATAGTCTTGCAGTACAAAGTGCTCAGGGTAATCGTGAGGATAGAGATAATTAATCCCATAGCCTTGCTGTTTCATAAGCTTAGTCGGCGCGTTTCTCAAATGCAAAGGCACAGGTAAATTCGCCGTTTTTTCAGCAAGTTCCAGAGCCTTATTAATCGCTAAATAAGTACTATTACTTTTTGCACTCGTTGCCAAATAAACTGCTGTTTGACCTAGAATAATTCGAGCCTCAGGCATACCCACCGCTTGGACAGAGCGGAAGCATTCACCTGCAAGCAGTAGCGCATTTGGGTTAGAATTTCCGATGTCTTCTGAGGCTGCAATCAGCATACGTCTTGCAATAAAAACCGGATCTTCTCCGCCTTTGAGCATACGTGCCATCCAATATAGGGTTGCATCTGGATCACTACCCCGAATTGATTTAATAAAGGCGGAAACGAGATCGTAATGCTGCTCACCAGATTTGTCATAACGCGCAATATTTTGCTGAGCGACTTTCACCACAACCGCGTTGGTAATCGTGTTTTCAACTTCTGGTTCAAAGGTACTTGCAATCAAGTCCAGTAAATTAAGCGCTTTACGAGCATCACCTGCTGCAAACTGAATGAGTGCATCATATTCTTCAATATGGATATAACGTTCTTTTAAAAATTTGTCGCTTTGAAGTGCATTGTTGAGGAGTGTCTGAATTGCCTCGCTGTCTAAACTATTTAAGGTATAAACCTGACAGCGTGATAAAAGCGCACTATTCACCTCAAATGATGGGTTTTCAGTGGTCGCGCCAATTAATGTAATTTTGCCTTTTTCTACTGCGCCTAATAATGCATCTTGTTGTGATTTATTAAAACGATGAATTTCGTCAATAAAAACCACAGGTGTCAGTAAATCACCACTTTCTGCAATCACTTCACGTAATTCTTTTACACCCGTATTCAGCGCAGACAAACTCACAAATGGGCGGTCTATCGCTTGAGCTAACAACAAAGCAATTGTGGTTTTACCAACGCCTGGCGGCCCCCAAAAAATAATAGAAGGTAAATGACCCTGATCAATCATTTGACGTAAGGGCGCATGTTCACCTAATAAATGATCCTGCCCAATAATTTCAGACAAGTCTCTTGGGCGCAGGCGTTCGGGAAGTGGAATATGGGTGTCTGACATCTCAAATGGCTTTATCGTCTTTTCACTATAGTCTATTGTGTCTCACAGAAATCTACAATTTGAATCTATGAGACACGTCCTTTATTTACAGGCTGCTCGTAGCATTAAGAGGTTTTTTTGCTGAGCTTCAGTAAACGTGCATTTGAGCCATCTTCAATTACCCAAATCGAACCATCTTGTGCTTCATGCAACCCACGAATACGTTTTTTCATATCTATTCTTTGCACTTCTTTCACGGGTTTATGCTGTAAATCCACGACCACAATTGCTTCAGAAGATAACCCGCCAATTAATGCTTTATTTTGCCAGCCAGGAAATTGTTGACCACGATAAATGATCATACTCGACGGAGAGATTACAGGAGTCCAGTCAATTTCAGGTGCTTGAAATTCTGGACGAGTGTGATGATCTGGAATAGGTTGGCCCGAATAATGGTCTCCATTTGAAACGATCGGATAACCATAATTTTCACCTTTGGTAATAATATTAAGCTCATCACCACCTTTAGGCCCCATCTCAACCACCCACAGCTGTCCTTGGCGGTCAAAGGCCATACCTAATGGGTTACGGTGACCCAGTGACCATATTTCAGCAGTGACCCCACCTTGCTTATAAAAAGGGTTACCTGCCGCAGCTGAACCATCCTCATTTAAACGCAAAATTTTACCCAAGTTACTTTTCATGTTTTGGGCAGGATCAAACTTTTGTCGCTCACCTGAACTGACCCATAGCTTCCCGTCTGCGCCAAAAAGCATACGATGTCCATAATGGCCTTGTCCTGAAACTTTGGGTACTTGCTGCCAAATCTGCTTTATATCGGTAAGTTTTGGCTGATTGGGGTTAGATAAATCTAATTTCGCACGTGAAATTACTGCTCCAGATCCGCCTTGCCCTTTCACAGCATAGCTGAGATAAACCCAGTGATTCTTCGCAAAGTCAGGGTGTAAAACGACGTCTCCTAAACCACCCTGTCCCCCATAATTCACTGCTGGAATACCTTGAACATCCAACATTTGCTTATTTTTAGGATTAAAAATTTTTAATTTACCTTGCCGTTCGGTCACTAATAAACGCTGATCAGGCAGACTGGTCACCGCCCAAGGTTCATTAAAATGTGCGACGGCTTCCACCTGATAAGTTTGTTTGACAGCAACAGACTGATCTGCTTTTGCAGTCGTATTTTGTTCAGGATTTTTTGAATTAGTATTATTAGACCCACAGGCCATTAACAAAAAAAAGCTACTACATAATAAGGGTGCTGCTAATCGTCTCATCATTTTTATCTCCTTTTGTTCTTATTGTTATATAACGGAGATGATCAAAAAAATTACGATAAAAGTGTTACTTTATTATACGCTGTAATTAATACATCTATTTTTCAAGATCGAATTAACGCACCCATCGTACAATATAATCTTCAAGGTCATCTTCATGGACATCAACTTCAGACAGACAACGTCCTGCAACTGACTTTTTCGCCTTAACAACGCTTTGTCTCGAACCTGTATTTAAATAATGCCAAGAAGGTAAATTCTTACCTTCATTCAAGCGCTTATAGGCACAGCTTGATGGCAACCAGTGGATCGTTTTTAAAGACTCTACAGTTAACTGCAAACAGTCCGGTACTTGCTGCTGACGATTTGGATAATCCGAACAACGCCCTGTACTGCAATCGAGTAACTTACACGCCACTTTTGTATAAGCCACCTCATGGGTATCTTCATCTTCTAGCTTGACCAAGCAGCATAAACCACACCCATCGCACAAAGCTTCCCACTCAGCCTGAGTAAGCTGCTCTAGCGTGTAATTTTTCCAAAATAATGGACGAAGTGAGGTCTCGGTAGACATAGGTTTTAACGGCTGATGAGATAAAACGATGTATCAGTATAGCATTGAAGAGGTCTGTACTAAAAAAGAAGCTGTATTTCTGGTATCACAAAACGATTGTTTAATATACATTTCAACCACATAAACGACACATTCGGCGTAAAAAACACACTATATAGTTAAATGACAATGAAAAATAAGGAGGACAACATTATGTTCCGTTGGGCGATAATTTTTGCAGTAATTGCACTCATTGCCAGTCTATTAGGGTTTGGTGGTGTTGCAGGGCTATCTAAAGACTTTGCCGTGATTTTATTAGTTGTGGCTGTAATTCTAGCTGTAATTGGGTTCATCTCGCGCGGCAGGACCTAATCTAATCATTAGTATATAAAAAGAAGGAACTGGTTTCCTTCTTTTTTTATTGCGCTGAAATATCTATCTTTTTCTTTTGATGTAGATTTTTACATAGTTATTTATTTTACTTCTTATTTTTTATGCTTTAATCAAGCGTGTTTAAACCAAGTTTAATTTCAGGATTAATGTCATGAGTACAGCAATTAAAACCCGTGAAATTCAATATACTGCACCAGACGGCAGCCATTTAATTGGTTACTTTGCGGCTCCAGAGAGTGAGAAACCTGTACCAGGTATCATTATTGGTCCTGAGTGGTGGGGCCGTAATGAATATACTGAGCAACGCGCACGTGAGCTTGCTGAACACGGGTATGCCGCTCTTGCTATTGACATGTATGGTGATAAGAAAGTTACCTCAACTGCAGCTCAAGCCTATGAATGGATGATGCAGACATTTGAAGAATTAGACACGGTTACTGATCGCGCCAACGCTGCGCTGCAAACGCTTGCTGCTCAACCAGAAGTGAATAGCGAAAAACTAGCTGCAATTGGCTTTTGCTATGGCGGTAAAGTTGTATTGGACCTTGCTCGCTCAGGTGCACCCCTTAAAGCAGTCGTAACATTCCATGCTACATTAGCACCAAAGGCACCTGCTCAAAAAGGCAACATTCAAGGTGAAGTTTTAGTTCTACATGGTGAACTAGACAGTATGGTCACCTTAGAAGATGTTGCTAATTTTGAAAAAGAGATGCAAGCTGCTGAGGTTAAACACGAAGTAGTGGTTTTAGAAGGTGCTAAACATGGCTTTAGTAACCCGCTTGCAGATGAAAAAGCTAAGGCAAACGGTGTAGATCTTGGCTACAACAGCGAAGCGGAAAAACAAGGCCTTGCTAAAATGTACGATGTGCTAGATCGTACTTTAAAATAAAAGAAGCAAATTTGGAGCAAATGACTTTTTCGCATTTGCTCCCTTAAATGTTTATGACTTTGCAATATTTTTACTGTATTTTTTAAACCATACTTCAATAACTATACTCCCGTTGAGCTAGAGCGAAGCCTAGTCTTATTTCCCGCACTCGGGGTTTAATGGAATAACATGAGAGGATACAACAATGACTGACAAGAAATGTCCGTATTGCGAATTTGATGAATATGACATCATTGATAAGAATGAATTTGCTGTAATTTTGCCTGATTCTAATCCGCTATCTAAAGGCCACTGTGTGGTAACGCCACTACGCCATGTTCGTTCTTTTTTTGATATCACTTCTAAAGAACATCAAGGCTTGCTTACACTTCTTGAAATTGCTCGCCACGAAACACAGCTTCGCCATCAACCAGACGGTTTCCATATCGGCTTCAATGATGGTGAAGTTTTCGGACAAAATTCAGATCATTTCCACATTCATGTCATTCCATACTACAAAAACCAACCGTTGAAACTTGACCAACGTTGGGGTGTACAAAAGGATTAATCCTTTTTATACATGAAGCAGAGATTGCTTATTATCAGGTAATCTCTGTTTTAACATACTCGCGCTGTTCGCCTGCTTTAAACAAAATTTCATCTAAATTTCAGCTATAATTTAACCCTTACTTCTCTTCTATAGCTGTTCATGCCTGAATTTTCTTTTTCTGATGCTCTTTTAAACTGGTTCGATCAACATGGTCGTCACGATTTGCCTTGGCAAGTTGCAGATGATCCGTACAAAGTTTGGGTTTCTGAAATTATGCTACAGCAGACTCAGGTGAAAACGGTCTTGCAATATTTTGACCGCTTTATGGAGCGCTTCCCAACTGTAGAAGCTTTAGGTCATGCAACTTGGGATGAAGTAGCCCCTTATTGGGCTGGCCTCGGTTACTACGCTCGTGCACGCAATTTGCATAAAGCGGCTGGTCTTGTCACGCAACAAGGTAAATTTCCTGAAACGCTAGAAGAATGGATTGCACTACCCGGCATTGGTCGCTCTACCGCAGGCGCGCTCATGTCTTTGGGTTTACGTCAGTATGGCGTGATTATGGATGGCAACGTGAAACGTGTCTTAGCTCGTTTCTTTGCCATTGAGGATGACTTAAGCAAGCCACAACACGAACGTGAAATGTGGAAACTGGCTGAAGAACTTTGCCCGACACATCGTAATCATGACTACACTCAAGCGATTATGGATCTCGGTGCAACCATCTGTACGCCTAAAAAACCGCTGTGTTTATATTGCCCAATGCAGGCTCATTGTCAGGCTTATCAGCAAGGTTTAGAACAAGAATTACCTTTTAAGAAACCGAAAAAAACTCCGCCTGTTAAAACAGCAGATGTTCTCATTATCCAGTGTGAAAATGAATGGTTCTGGCAACAGCGCCAAGCTCATGGTCTATGGGGCGGTTTATTCTGTTTACCTATTTTAGAAAATGAACATGACCGATTGGGCTTAAGCCAACAATTTAAACTACAGCCTCAACCACAATCCTTTCAGATCAGTCATAGCTTCACACACTTCACATGGTTACTTAATGCTCACATGTTCCACGTGGAACCTGATCAAAAAGAACATCTAGCAATTGAACTCGAAGGCCAATGGTTGAGTCCGGAACAAGCCATTGCCAAAGGTGTTCCAACCGCTATGAAAAAATTGATCTCGACAAGCTGTTCGTGACATAGTGAGCAAAATAATTTTTATATGGCTGTGACAGGGAGTATTTCGTGCGACGTTTTGTTTCTCATTTCTCACTTGGTTTTCTGATTATTCTATTGGCTGCCTGTGCGAGTGCACCTAAAAAACCTGCCCCGCTTCCATCCGCTCAAGTTAGTAAACTTAAAAGCATGCAGCTTCCGAATCGACTGCCCGTACCAGTGAAGGGTATCGATCGAGATGAATTAAAAGACACATGGGGAGCTGCTCGGAGTCAGGGTCGTAGTCACGAAGGAATCGATATTTTGGCTCCACGTGGAACCAAAGTTTACAGCGCAACCGAAGGGCTCGTTGCCGATCTTCGTAATAACAATTTGGGTGGCAAAGTGATCTGGATTTTAGGCCCAGCAGGAACATGGCATTATTATGCTCATCTTGATGGTCACAAACGTGGCTTAAATGTGGGTGACTATGTCAAAAAGGGCGACCTCATTGGCTATGTCGGCAATACTGGCAATGCACGTTATACTTCACCTCATCTTCATTATGGTCTTTACCTAAATGGTAAAGGACGTGGTGCTGTTAATCCTTATTCATATTTACGCTAGGAACATTTTATGTCGGAAGCGCTGATCAATCGCTTAGTAGAGTTTGCCGAGTCTGGTAACCAGCAAAAGATCATTTTAAATGGCAATAGCTATCAAGGCTGGATCATGGAAATCAGCGATGATGCCCTACTGATCAGTACCGGTTTTTCAGATAAAGTTGGCAAAGACTTTTGGCTAAAGTTTGAAGACTTAACTCAAGCTGAACTGTATTATTGGGATACTCGCCCAAACGAGTGGGTGTTATTTAAACTTTAAAATTCTAAGATAAATATAAGGAGCATCATCATGAAAACTCAACGCTGCGGATGGTGTTCCGATGATCCACTCTATATTGCCTATCATGATGAGGAATGGGGTAAACCTGAACACGACGAAGCCCGACTATTTGAAATGCTCTGCCTAGAAGGTCAGCAAGCAGGCTTATCGTGGATTACCGTACTGAAAAAAAGAGAAAGCTACCGTCAGCACTTTTTTAATCACCCTATTTCAGAAATTGCTTCATTTACGGATGATTTTTTAGAACTAAAATTATCCGATGCGGGCTTAATTCGTCACTTGGGTAAACTTAAAGCCATTCGTGATAATGCAATTGCTTGGCAAGCACTTAAAGCCCAAGTCGGCGATGTTCCTACATGGCTTTGGCAGTTTGTAGATGCAGTTCCTCAACACAATGATGTTGTAGATTATCGCAAGGCCCCTGCTCAAACCGAGCTAAGCATAAAACTTTCCAAAACACTTAAAAAGAATGGTTTCAAATTTGTTGGACCAACCACCTGCTATGCTTTTATGCAGGCAGTAGGCATGGTCAATGATCATGAAAACGATTGTCAATTTAAAGCTTCATAACCCACCAGAACGGTTTAAAGCCGCTTAAGGAGTTCCGATGAGCAATAATACGATTCAGGCTTATGCTGCAATGCAGGCAGGTGAAAAACTGGTTCCCTATCAATTTGACGCAGGTGAATTACAACCGCATCAGGTTGAGGTAAAAGTTGAATATTGTGGTTTATGTCATTCTGATATTTCTGTTTTGAACAATGAATGGCGGTCAACCGTGTACCCTGTGGTTGCAGGCCATGAAATTATTGGACGAATTGTTGCTTTGGGCTCAGAAGCCAAAGGTCTACAAATTGGACAGCGTGTCGGTATTGGTTGGACAGCTGAAAGTTGCCAAGCCTGTGATGAATGTATTGGCGGTCAACAAGTACTGTGTACAGGCGAAAATGTTGCAACAATCGTGGGACATGCTGGTGGCTTTGCCGATAAGGTCCGTGCAGGATGGCAGTGGGCTATTCCCCTCCCTGACGATTTAGACGCTGAAAGTGCAGGTCCCCTACTTTGTGGCGGTATTACCGTTTTTGATCCATTACTCAAACACAAAATTCAAGCAACGCATCATGTCGGTGTAATTGGTATTGGTGGTTTAGGACATATCGCCATTAAGCTACTTAAAGCATGGGGATGTGAAATCACTGCTTTTAGTTCCAACCCAGATAAAACAGACGAACTCAAAGCAATGGGAGCTGACCATGTAGTAAATAGCCGCGATACAGAGGCGATAAAAGCTCAAAAAGGAAAATTCGACTTATTGCTGAGTACCGTAAATGTGACCCTAAATTGGCGTGCTTTCATTTCTACACTAGCACCAAATGGTTCTTTGCACTTCTTGGGACTCACGCTAGAACCTGTTCCTGTTTCTGTCGGCTCTCTCATTGATGGCGCTAAGTCCGTAACAGGTTCACCTACGGGCTCACCTGCTGCACTACGTCAGCTTTTAAAGTTTGCTGCACGCAAAAAAATTGCACCTCAAATTGAGCTATTTCCAATGTCACAGCTCAATGAAGCAATTGAACGTCTACACTCAGGTCAAGCACGCTACCGCATTGTGCTTAAAACAGACTTTGCAGAATAAGACTAACTCGCTGTTTTAATCTGTTGTCGTGACCAATCCGCTAAGTCTTTAATTGCTTGGCGGACATCTGCTGTTAACTCATGACCCGCATTTAAACGAATAAAATGCCGATAGCGTTCATCCTCACCAAAAACGTGACCGGGAACTACGGTAATTCCGTGAGATTTTGCAGTGTAATAAAGCGCCAAACTATCTACAGTTTTAGGTAACTGCATCCATAATGCATAGCCTCCTTCTGGTTGACTCAGTGCAATTGGAATACCTTCAAAGGCATTTGAAATACAACTACGATACTCCTCGACTTGCCGCATCAAATTCGGTCTTAACTGCTCTAAATGCTCCCTGTAACCACGACTATAAATAAAATCAGCTAGACCTAATTGTAGCGGTGTATTGACCCCAATATTACTGGCTACCAGCTCAAGCCTTAAATGCTGTAGCTTCGCACTTAAACAGAACCACCCTACGCGATACGCACTAGACAAAGACTTAGAAACCGACCCACACCAAATCACATAACCTTCGCGATCCCAATAGCGTATAGGTAATGGTCGCTCACCGCTGTAGCCACACTCTCCATAAATATCATCTTCGATAATAAAGCACTGATACTTTGCTGCTAATTCGGCAATCTTTTGTTTTTCTACATTACTTAAACAATATCCTAAAGGGTTCTGATAGTTGGCTGTCATTAAGCAAACTTTAGCTAAACCCTGCTTCATAAATGATTCTAAGCGCTCAAGATCGATACCACGATGATGCGCTGGAATTTCAATAATCTGTCGTTTTAAACTGGCTATAAGCTGTAGTTGTCCATTAAAAGTAGGCGTTGGGATTAAAATACTATCACCTACTTCTGTTAGATGTTGAATCACCAAAGACAAAGCAGGCATGCAGCCATTGGTAATAAAAATATCTTCTGCCGCGATAAAAATCCCATCTTCACGCCAATGATCAGATAACGCTTTTCTTAATTGCTCATGCCCTTGTTTATTACAATAAAGAAAGTCTTGAGGCTGACAATTTTTTAAAGCCCGTTGAATAGAACGACGTAAACCTTCCACCGGAATAAAATGAGGCGTTAACTGAATCGAACCCAACGGTACGAGATGGCTCTGTAATGCAGCTTCTTGTATTTGGTTATGCAACTCTAGATTTGAGACTTGCCGAGGCAAAGACAAAAAATCTGGGCTATCAGGAATAGGGCTAGATTGAGTACGAGCAACCACAAAGTAACCTGATTTCGACTTTACATAAATCAGCCCCCTCGCCTCAAGCAATTCATAGCAACTTTTTGCTGTGCTTAAGCTAATAGTGTGCTGACGAGCGAAATCTCGTAATGAAATCAGCTTCTGATGAGGCTTGAGCTCATCTTGATAAATTCGATGTGCTAATTGATTGGCAAGAACCTGATATTGAAAAGTCATTCTGTGCTGCTTTTTTAAAAATTTCTGTATCTGTACTGGTTTATAGAACACCTTTACGCTATATAAATCAACTCAAAGAGTAGCAAGACCATGAAATTAAAAGCTATATTATTATTTACTATTGTTTTAGCAGGTTGCCAGCCACACCCCAAAAACGAGCAGTACAGACATACCGTTTGCCAAAGTCTCATTGAAGGTTATTTAAAAATGACCAATCAACAAGACTATAAAATGGAGCAACGCATTGATGAAAAGACTAGTACGATTTCACATTATCAATATAAACGTAATAGCTCAAATGAAGTTGTAATGGTGAACTCGGTTTATTCCAAATTATATTTTAGCTGCCGCCAACAGCAGAAAAGCTATTTTCTGGCACAACATTCATCAGAAGGACAAATCACTCCAATTTTAGAAGTTCATTTTCCAACTGACAGTTACACTACTTTTAGAGAGCGTTTTTAAAACCGTCTTTTAACTGTTCTGCCAAAAACTCAATGAATAAACGAATTCGTTTTGGTAGATGCTCTTGTTGATAATACACAGCATGGATGCTTTGATATTGATGTTCAATTTGGTCTTCAAATAAGGCAATCAATCGCCCTTCTTCAATATCTTTCCAAATTTCAAATTCCGATAGCCGTGCAATACCATGTCCTCTAATCGTGAGTTGACGTACCGTCTCACCACTCGATGCTTTAATGTTTGCTTGTGCAAAAAAATATTCATCACCGACTTTAATCGGCCAGCTATTAATATAGGTAGGTCTGGTAAAGCCGATCAAATCATGTTGTTCAAGTTCTTCAGGTTGTATCGGTGTACCTTTAATGGCTAAATATTCAGGGCTTGCAACGATAAATAAGCGACTTTTACACACTAATTTGGCATGCAGACTCGAGTCATTAAGTTCCCCAAACCGAAATGCCACATCGGTTTTATGCTGCAAGAGATCAATCACCTGATCATTACTATTGAGTTCAATTTCAATATCTGGATAACACTCACGGAACTTATGCATTAATGGCGCAATTACGTGTAAAACAAACGGAGTAGCCGAATCAATACGAATGAGCCCTGCGGTGCCCTGATCCGATTTTTGTAGTTCTTCTTCGGCAGCATTCAGCTCATTTAAAATTTTACGAGCCTTTACCAGAAACTGTTGCCCTTCTTGCGTGAGTTTCAGTTTACGCGTAGTCCGCTCTAGCAAAGTCACATCTAACTTCGCCTCCAAGCGTGTTAAAGATCGACTAACCCCTGAAGGTGTTTGTTTTAAATGCTCTGCCGCTGCAACAAAAGAGCCTGTATCAACAATGGTGATAAAGGCAACGAGTTCTTCAATTGTTGATTTCATGGCTTATTCTATTATTGACTAATGATCAAAGATATTTTGCTTATTCATCTATTTTTTCGCAACAATAAAAAAAGCAAAATGCACCTCAAGTTAAACAATTATTTAAATTCAGGTGAACACATGAATATCCCTCGTTTTGGTCTAGGAACTTTCCGCCTTAAAGAACAAGCGGTGATTGATTCTGTTAAAAATGCGCTAGATGTAGGTTACCGTGCAATTGATACGGCTCAAATTTATGACAATGAAGCAGCGATTGGTCAAGCCATTGCCGAAAGCGGTGTATCACGTCAGGACTTATTTTTAACCACAAAAATCTGGGTAGATAATTTTGATCAAGATAAGTTTATTCCAAGCTTAAAAGAGAGCTTGGAAAAGCTTCGTACTGACCATGTCGATCTAACTTTGATTCATTGGCCAGCACCGGATTTAGGCGTTTCTATTCCTGAAGTTATGCAACTTTTACTTGAAGCAAAACAACAAGGTCTTACTAAGCAAATTGGTATTTCAAACTTCAATATTGAGCTTACCCAACAAGCGATTGACACAATTGGTTTAGAGCATATTGCAACTAATCAGATTGAGTTAAGTCCTTATCTTCAAAACCATAAACTTGTAAATTTCTTACAAGAGAAGAATATTGATGTCACTTCATATATGACGCTTGCGTACGGTAAAGTGCTTCAAGACCCTGTTTTAACTGAAATTGCAGCAGCTCATAAAGCAACGACAGCACAAATTGCACTTGCATGGGCATTGCAACGTGGTTTTGCAGTCATTCCATCTTCGACTAAACGTGAAAACTTGATTAGCAACTTAAAAGCACAGGATATCGAGTTAACTTCAGCTGAAATGCAAATGATTGCCGAACTTGATCGTAACAGTCGTGAAGTTAGCCCAGAGCCATGGGCACCAGTTTGGGACTAAACTCATGAACACTCAATCAAATACGGCGTTCTCGTTACTGGCATTGGCAATTGGTGCCTTTGCCATTGGCACCACGGAATTCTCACCAATGGGATTGTTGCCGAATATCGCTAATGATTTAGGGATTTCAATTCCAACAGCCGGAATGTTAATTACCGGTTATGCACTTGGCGTCATGCTAGGTGCTCCGTTCATGACCCTATGGTTTGGTGGTTTTGCACGACGTAATGCGCTTATTTTGCTGATGGCGATCTTTACGGTAGGTAACCTAATCGCAGCATTTTCACCAAGCTATATGAGCTTATTAGGTGCTCGTCTCATCACAAGCCTGAACCATGGTGCTTTTTTCGGGATCGGCTCTGTTGTAGCAGCAAGTATTGTGCCCGCACATAAACAGGCCAGCGCTGTAGCCACCATGTTTATGGGCTTAACCATTGCCAATATCGGTGGTGTGCCTTTAGCAACATGGGTAGGACAAAACATTGGCTGGCGTATGTCTTTCCTTGCGATTTCCTTGCTTGGTGTGATTACCATGCTCGCTTTATGGAAAGCCCTGCCATCAGGCATGGTTGCCCAAAAGCCAAATGTGAAAGCTGAGTTGAAGGTATTAACGCGTACTCCTGTAGTCCTTGCGCTACTTACTACCGTACTCGGTGCAGGTGCAATGTTTACGCTATATACCTATATTGCGCCAAGTTTGACTGAGTTTACCCATGCTTCACCGATCTTCATTACGTTCATGTTGGTGTTGATTGGTGTCGGTTTCTCAATTGGTAACCATTTAGGCGGACGTTTTGCAGATTTGTCCATTAACAAAACTCTGATTGGTTTCTTGGTTCTGTTGATTGTGATGATGGTGACTTTCCCGATCCTTGCACAAAGCCAGATTGGAGCAGCCATTGCATTAGTGATCTGGGGTGCAGCAACCTTTGCTTTAGTGCCTCCATTACAAATGCGTGTAATGTCAGTCGCTCATGAGGCACCAGGACTTGCCTCTTCTGTGAATATCGGTGCGTTTAACTTAGGGAACGCAGTAGGAGCAGCAGCAGGCGCGTTAGTACTCGATTTAGGTTGGGGTTATAGCGCAGTATCATTTGCTGGTGCATTACTAGCCGGCTTAGGTTTGTTATTGATTTTATTTCAAATCAAACGTGAAAGTAGTCCCACCCAAGCGTTGCAGCAGTGTTCAGATTAATAAAAAAAAGCGCCTGAATCAGGCGCTTTTTTTAAGCTATTTATTTTAAAATTTCTGGTAATTTCGGGTTTTCATAAATCGGACTCGTTACTTCCCGCTTCATTTTAAGCAACATCTGGTAAGGCTGCTGTTGAACAAACATATTTACAAAGCTCAACGGAATTGCCCCAGCAGGATCAGCATAACCACTGGTCGTTACTTTCACCTTATTATTTGCAAGTTTCTGGAATGTCCAATCCCCTTCATAGCGCGTTAAGCGTACAACATCGGGCTGTATCGGATAATTTCCGCTAATTGCAGTATTTTTAATTGTCACAATGCCATTTGCGGCCTTGCTCATTTTTCCTTTTACAACGACATCACGATCTTTTAAAGGAAATGGAAAGTCCAACACCATATACAGTGTGAACTCACCTTTTTTCTCATCTTGAGACAACATTTCAACTTTGCCCATATAAGGCACCCACTGATCAGCACGATTTACATCTAAAATCACAGCGACAGCGCGCTCAAGTGGCACATCAAATGTGGTTTCCGCTTTATATTGAAAGACTGGATTATCCGTTTTTTGATAGGTCCAGACTTTAATATTATTGCGGTCTAAGCTGAGTTTAGCTTTTTCTGTAGAAGCAGCCCCCGTCCAAAGGCTGCTTAAGCAAAGAAGAGTGGTCAAAGCAATTTGTTTTTTATTCATGTTCTGCTCTATCTTGTTTTTCTCGCTACACATGGAATACGGACAGGGTTTTTAAACCTGTACGTCGTTCAATCCTAAAACATCTTTCATGTCATATTTACGCGCTTCACGGCCCACAACCCATGCCGCAGCTCGCACTGCACCAGCAGCAAAGTTCATACGGTTAGTGGCTTTATGAGTCACTTCAACACGCTCACCTTCACCAATAAACATGACTGTGTGTTCGCCAACGATGTCACCACCGCGAATAGTTTCAAAACCAATCGTTTGACGGTCACGTGGGCCTGTATGCCCTTCACGGCCATACACAGCAACTTCTTTTAAGTTACGGCCTAAAGTATCTGCAATTGCTTCGCCCATCATTAATGCTGTACCTGACGGCGCATCTACTTTATGACGGTGGTGAGCTTCAATCACTTCAATATCTACTGTATCGCCAAATACTTTTGCTGCAAGCTCAAGTAACTTGATTGATACATTTACGCCCACAGAATAATTTGCAGCGTAAACCACAGGGGTATGAGTGGCAACTTCGTCTAACTCAGCTTTTTGCTCATCCGACATACCTGTTGTACCAATAACCATGGCAACCCCGGCTTCACGGCAAAGCTTTAAATGCTGAGCAGTTGCAACTGGTGCAGTAAAATCAATGATTACATCGCAGTCTTTAAGAACTTCTGCCAAGTTTCCTGAAACCTTCACACCCACTGAACCAATACCAGCAAGCTCACCTGCATCAGTGCCCACCAAACTACTTTCCGGACGCTCTACCGCAGCAGCTAATTGATAGCCTGCCTGTTGAACTGCTTGAATAAGCGTACGGCCCATACGACCGCCTGCACCTAAAATACCAATGCGTGGAGCTGCTGACATAATCTTCCCAATCTTCGGTTTTACGTAATTTACCTACTATATCAAAACTCTTTGCTCATCTTAAAAAGTAAAAATTATTTTTTGAGATGAACTGAAATTTAATCTGTTTTCACAAAAGTTAAAGAATTGATCTGCACACTACGGACCACGAATGAAAAAAAGATGACTATAAGGAGTTCAGCATGCATTCGAGAATTATTGGCTTTACAGTAATGATGGGGATTATGAGTTCAGTGGCATTTGCAGAGCCTGCAATCCAGCCAGGAGACACATTAGAAAGCTTATCTAAAGCGCGTATTACAACAAACATAAATACTCAAACAGCAACGCCTACAGCTCAAACAAGCGATGCCAATACTGAGGTTAAAGTTGAAGATATTGACCCAATTATTGGTGAAACAACAGCAGAAGCACCGAAAGTAGCTGTACAGGCAGAAGCAGTAGCCGCACCAGTGATCGAAAATGCTCAGACTCTTGCTTCTAGCGAGCCGACTGTAAGTGTTGACGACATTGATATTGCTCATCCTACAGAGTAAGTAGTCGTAATTTTTCTTTTAAGCAGAATAAAAATAATAAGATACATCAGCGCAATAAAAAGGCGAATATTTTATCAATATCCGCCTTCTTTTTAATTTCTTATTTAATCAAGCATTAATCGAACAAACGATCAAAGAATGATTTTTTCTTTGGTGAAGAAGCACTGTCTTCGCCATCAAAAGAAGCTTGCAACTCTTTAAGTAATTCACGTTGGCGAGAATTTAAGTTGACTGGTGTTTCTACCACAATACGGCAGAGTAAATCACCGACCATGCTGCTACGTACTGGACGAACGCCTTTGCCACGTAAACGGAATAATTTACCTGTTTGAGTTCCCTCAGGAATTTTCAGGCTAACACGACCTTCCAAAGTTGGAATTTCAATTTCTTTACCAAGTGCAGCATCAGCAATGCTTACTGGTACATCCATATAGAGATCGGCACCATCACGTTGGAAAATTTCGTGTTCACGAACTACGACTTCAACGTACAAGTCACCTGATTGGCCATCACGAATAGCTTCGCCTTTACCGCTCAAACGAACGCGGTCACCATTATCTACACCCGCTGGAATTGTAACTTCCAACGTTTGTTGACGGTCAGCCACACCTGAACCATGACATGCCTGACAAGGGTTTTTAATAATTTTACCTTGGCCACGACACGTACCACATGTTTGTTGTACAGAGAAGAAACCTTGCTGCATACGTACTTGTCCTGAACCATGACAAGTTTTACAGGTTTCAACATCTTTAGGATTTTTAGAGCCTTTACCATCACACACATCACATGGTGCAGGAGCAGTAAAGGTAATGGTTTTTTTCACCCCTTTTACAGCTTCTTCAAGGGTAAGCTCCATAACATAGCGTAAATCTGATCCGCGACGTTGACGCTGTTGACGTCCACCACCACCGAATGCTCCACCGAAAATATCACCGAACTGGCTAAAAATATCTTCTGCACTAAATCCGCCGAAGCCACCACCGCCGCCGCCAAAGCCGCCTTCGAACGCATTATGTCCCATGCGATCGTACATGCTACGCTTTTCGCTATCCGATAAAACTTCATAAGCTTCAGCAGCTTCTTTAAATTTCTCTTCAGCTTCGGCATTGTCAGGGTTTCTATCAGGATGATATTTCATCGCCAATTTACGGTAGGCTTTTTTGATCTCATCATCACTTGCGGTTTTTGAAACGCCTAAAACCTCATAATAATCACGTTTAGCCATTTTTGGCGGTGCTCCTCACGGAATTTTATCAATACTCTATTGCCGACTAAATGGGGGACTTTAGCCGAATTTACAAGGGGGAAATGTTTAAAAAATAGATATATTAAAAAACTGCCTTATTTTTTAAATATTTAGACAAGCCTTTTAACCATGCATTTAATAGAAATAACCACGCAATCGCACTAAACACTACACCTGCAACTGTAGAGGCCGTGACCCAAAGATTACTGTCCCATGCAAAAAAGAAGAGCGGAATAAACCAGACCGCAGCAAAAATTGCCATACAAAGAAATAGAATCCCGTTGCGCATAATCCATAGTGCATGCGCATGAATCCAAACTTCTGCATTATCTACAACCGCCACTTTACGAGCGACCAAATAAGCAAAGGCCGCAAAAATAACTGTAAACAATGCAAGAAACATGAACGCATAAGAAGTTACTATATAACGGCGATGCTGTTCGATATGGTCTTGCCCCATCTGTATTTCACCTCAATTCACTGCATTTTGCCTATTTTTTATGCAGCGAAATAATCCTATATTTTTTGTGTAAAGACAGGTGCTACTATATTGGAGTTTTCAATATTTCGCACCTTTATTCACAAAAAAATTATGTATTTTATGCGGTTTTTTTCACCTTAAACCATGCTGCATAGAGCGCAGGTAGGAAAAATAATGTCAGCAGGGTGGCAACAATCAATCCACCCATGATCGCAACTGCCATCGGACCGAAGAAAATACTACGCGAAAGTGGAATCATGGCCAGAACTGCAGCTAAAGCAGTCAAAATAATTGGACGGAATCGACGCACTGTTGCTTCAATAATCGCGTCCCAAGCTGAATGCCCTGCCTGTCGATCCTGCTCAATTTGATCAATCAAAATAAGCGAGTTACGCATGATCATGCCTGAGAGTGCAATTGTGCCTAACATAGCCACAAAGCCAAATGGTTTGTTAAATAACAGTAAAAATAAAACCACACCAATTAAACCCAATGGAGCTGTTAACAACACAATGGTCGAGCGAGATAAGCTTTTGAGCTGAATCATCAGTAATGTCATAACAACTGCTAAAAACAGTGGCATGCCCGCATTAACGGAATTTTGCCCACGTGCAGACTCTTCTACGGTTCCACCCACTTCAATGAGATAACCACTTGGCAATTCAGCACGTAATTTATCCATTGATTCAGCTAACTCACCCACCACTGTAGCGGGCTGTAGTTGAGTGCGGATATCTGCGCGAACAGTAATGGTTGGTAAGCGGTTACGATGCCAGATTAAGCCATCTTCAAACTTATATTCAATTTTAGCGATCTGAGCTAAAGGCACAGTCGTTCCATTGGTCGTTGGAACAGCCAAACTTGCCAGTGAAGCCACTTCAACTCGCTCGCTCTGATCACCGCGTAAGCGGATTTCAATAAGTTCACGCTTTTCACGATATTGCTCAATCGCACTACCTGTAATTGATGCATTAATGAAATTCGCTAAATCCAAACTAGAGACACCCATTTGTCGAGCACGATCTTGGTCAATTTGAATTGAAATAATCTTACTCGGCTCACCCCAATCTAAATGCACATTGGTCGTATTCGGATTTTCGCTCATCAGTTTAGCGACTTTCTGTGCTTCTTGACGTACCAGATTTTGATCTTCACCCGACACACGATATTGCAACGGATAACCAACAGGAGGGCCATTTTCCAGTAATGACACGCGAGTACGAACTTGTGGAAGTAATTGCTTAATTTGTGTTTCTAACGAGCGACGAATTTCATCACGATCATCAAGTGACGATGCAAGTACAACAAACTGCGCAAAGCTGGCTTGGGGTAATTGCTGGTCTAAAGGCAAATAAAAACGTGGTGACCCTGTACCGACATAAGCCACATAGTTATCAATACCTTTTTGTTTAGACAGGAACTTTTCAACTTTTTTCACAGCTTGTTCTGTTGCTGTTAAAGACGCGCCTTCCTCAAGTTTTAAATCGACTAAAATCTCGGCACGGTTTGAAGGTGGGAAAAACTGTTGAGGAACCATCTTAAACATCAGTACAGAGAGCACAAAAATCCCCACCGTCGTTGCAATCACAGTTTTACGATAGGTCACACAAAACTCGACCATCTTTCTAAAACGTAGGTAAAAGCTAGATTGGTAAGGGTCGTAGTGGTGGTCCTGTGAAATGACCACAGTTTGCGGTTGCGGTTTTTTAGTTAATCTCGCCCATAAACGGACATACCAAGGTGCCTGATGGCCTATTTTGGTAAAATCGGGTAATAGCTTTTCACCTAAATAAGGTACGAATAAAACTGCCGCAACCCAAGACACCAATAAGGCAATCGTCACTACCTGAAAGATAGAGCGAGTGTATTCACCTGTACCAGACTGAGCCGTAGCAATGGGTAAGAAACCTGCCGCAGTAATTAATGTTCCGGTGAGCATCGGAAATGCTGTAGTTTTCCATGCAAATCCGGCGGCTTTAATCCGACTATAACCCTGCTCCATCTTAATCGCCATCATCTCAACGGCAATAATCGCGTCATCGACTAAAAGACCTAAGGCCAAGATCAGAGCACCGAGAGAAATCTTATGTAGGCCGACATCGAATAAACTCATACCCGCAAAGGTCATTGCTAAAACTAAAGGAATAGAAAAAGCGACCACTAAACCGGTACGGAAACCTAAAGAGAAAAAACTTACTAACAAAACAATAATAACTGCTTCAGCAAGTACCTTTATAAATTCCTGAATACTACGTTGTACTGCTACAGGCTGGTCAGAAACTTTTTGGAGTTTCATACCCAGGGGCAGGGTCTTTTGCAGTTGGGCAAATTCTGTCTCCAGATTTTTACCCAAGGCAATAATGTCACCGCCTTTACGCATCGATAAAGCAATACCAATGCCATTTTCACCCATGAAGCGCATACGTGGCTGAGCAGGTTGACTAAAACCACGATAGACATCAGCCACATCACCAAGCTGAATGGTTTTATCACCCACTAATAAAGGTAATTTCTTGATTTCATCAACATTTTGTAAGTGACCACTCACCCGAATCTGAATACGATCTGTGCCTGTTTCAAAAAATCCCGCACTAGCCATACTGTTTTGCTTCTGTAAGGCATCTTGAATCGCAGTCACCGGAATACCAAGCTGTACCGCTTTGGTGTTAGAAATCTCAATCCAGATTTTTTGATCTTGTAGACCAATTAATTCAACCTTACTAACATCCTTGACGCGTTGAAGCTGTAATTGCAAACGATCTGCATATTCTTTCAGAACTGCATAGTCAAAGTCTTTGCCTGTCAGTACATAAATATTACCGAAAGTGTCTCCAAATTCGTCATTGAAAAATGGACCTTGTACACCATTTGGTAGTTCATGGCGTATATCATTTACTTTCTTACGAACGTTGTACCAAACATCAGGAATCTTATCAGAAGTCAGTGAATCCTTAGCCACAAAAGTGACCAATGATTCACCTGGACGGGAGTAAGCCATAATCTTGTCATACTGCCCTGTTGTCATGAGTTCCTTTTCAATACGGTCAGTCACCAGCGTTGAAACTTCTTTTGCGGTTGCCCCTGGCCAGTAGGTCTGCACCACCATGACTTTAAAGGTAAATGGTGGATCTTCACTTTGTGATAATTTTGAATAAGAGATCGCACCGATAATACCAAGCAGTAGCATAAAATAAAGGACGATACCTTTATTTTTTAATGCCCATTCCGAGAGATTGAATTTCATGGTTACTTCACTCCCTGAATTTTCACTGCACGGTTTTCATGGTCAATCGGATGAATCTTCTGTTTATCACGGAGCAAATGCACACCACCAATCACAACCCAATCATTTGGTGTTAAGCCAGATAACACGGGTACACTGTCTCTGCCGTATGCACCTATCGTTACAGGTACTTTACGTAAAGTCTGATTTGCATTAACCACCCAGACATACGGCTGATTATCTGTTGCTGAAACACTTGAAAGTGGCACACTCATCACATTGGTTTGAGTCGAGCTAAAAAATACGCGTGCACTTTGTCCAAGCTGAATAGCAGATTGACCTTCTTTGAGTGCAACTTTCACTGTAAATGTACGGGACTGATCCGCTGCGGGAGAAACTTCGCGAACATAACCAGCAAATCGGTCATTCGGTTTAGACCATAAGGTAATCCAAGCGGCTTGACCAACTTTAATCTCGCTAACTGCTTGCTCTGGTACACCAATGACAACTTCACGTTCACCATCAATTGCAAGTTGATAAGCAGCTTGTCCCGCTGCAACGACTTGTCCAATTTCTATGTTTCGCGCAGTAATAACGCCATTTTTGTTAGAAACGAGTTGGTTATAACCGGTCTGGTTTGCAGAAACTTCATAGTTAGAACGAGCTTGCTGTAGAGCTGCTTGTGCCGCGTCGTACTGATTTTTTACCGTATCGAATTGTGAACGGCTTACTGCATTAATCGGGAGTAATTGCTGAAAACGCTTGAGTTCATCTGCTGCTGTTTTTGCTGAAGCCTGTGCATTATCTAGTTGAGCTTTAGCAGCATTTAATTGTAACTGAGCATCTGATACGTCAAGCTTTGCTAAAACTTGTCCCACTTTAACTCGGTCGCCTACATCCACATAGCGAGCAGTAACTTGTCCACCCACTCGAAATGCCAAAGCCGTTTGTTGTCTAGCCTGAACATCCCCCGCATAACTTTTTTGTTCATGGAGTGTGGTCAACGGTTGTGCCACCATCACATAGGGTATTTCTTCTGTTTTGGGTGCTTCTTTACTACATCCCATTAATGTGACCGTGCAAACAATCACCATACTCATGATGAGAGGTTTTAACAGATTCATATCTTATCGCTCTTATTCAAACTGATTTTTTAAGGCACAATATGCTTGCATCATAAATTGTTTATTTTTTAATTAATATACCCATGGGTACATTAATTAAAGAAAAACATATAAATTTCTATTTTTTTAAATTTTTATTAGAGGATTTTGTGCAAACAGTTAATCAAAGTGGTCGCCCCAAAGATCTGGAAAAACGTGCTCGTATCCTACAAGCCGCGAAAGCTATTTTTTTAAAATCTGGCTACCATGGTACCAGCATGAATCAGATTGCACAGGAAGCTGGTGTTACTAAGCTCACGGTTTATAACCACTTTCAAGACAAAGCGAACCTGTTTATCTGTGCAATTACACAAACCTGTGAAGAGACACTGAGTCCTAAACAATTTGAATTAGATGCATCGGCAGACTTTTATCAAGCACTCTTTATTGTGTGTTCTGGTGCATTGCAGATTATTTACTCACCTGAAGCGCTTAAACTTGAGCACGTATTATTCGAACTCGCAGCAGAACAAAGTCCACTCGCCCTACAGTTTTTTGATGCATCTCATACCCGCCTGCAAAATCAATTAGCTGAGTTTTTGCAAAAAGCGGCCCAATTAGGTTTTATTCAAACCGATAATCCTACTTATCAAACCGAGCTTCTTATGTCCTTATTGCTTGGCGTACGCCACCAGAAGGTTTTACTTGGGATCATTGCTGTACCAAATGCTCATGAGCTTGAACAAATTATTCAAGATGCTATTGCTTTATTCCTGCTCAAATATCGGAATTAAACCAAAGTCCGATTGTCAAAAGTTGTACTGAGTGCATGTCATCTTTTTAGTCTCAACATGCAAATTAAATGTTATTTTTTAAGCAAAAATTCACATTTTCTTACGCTCAAAGCTTGGAATGTTTGTTAATCGCGCTATATTCGATAAGAATAAGAACAGGAGAAAAATAGCATGGTTCAGCAAATCGATGTGCCACTGCGTGAGGATGTCCGCTTACTTGGCAACTTGTTAGGTGAAACCCTAAAACAACATGCAGGACAAGAACTGTTTAATCAGATCGAGCAAATCCGTGCTCTTGCCAAAGGCGCACGTGATGGTCAAGCTGAAGCCGAAAAGCAACTAGAACAATTATTTTTAGAACTGCCCGATGAAGAGTTACTTCCTCTTACCCGCGCGTTTTCTCATTTCCTCAATTTTGCCAATATTGCTGAGCAATATCATGTGGTTCGTAGCCGCAGACAAGCAGAATTTGATTCGGAGGCTAATTCTCCAAATCCGCTTGTTCACTTATTTCAGAAATTTAAAGATAAAAGTATTTCGACAGAAAAACTGTTCCAGCAAATTTGCGATCTTAAGATTGAATTAGTACTTACGGCGCATCCGACAGAAGTGAGTCGTCGTACCCTGATTCAAAAATATGATGATATTAACGCATGTCTCTCACAGCTTGATCAGCAAAAGCTTACGCCGCGCGAACGTCAAAATGCACTTGCGAACTTAAAGCAACAAATTAGTTCGGCATGGCAAACAGATGAAATTCGTCAGCATCGCCCGACTCCTGTCGATGAGGCAAAATGGGGCTTTGCAACCATTGAGCAAACGCTTTGGAATGCTGTACCTAAATTCATTCGTGAATTAAATGAGTTGGTTCAAGACAATTGCCAACAAAACTTACCACTTAATATTGCGCCAGTCCGCTTTGCATCTTGGATGGGTGGAGACCGCGATGGTAACCCGAACGTTACTCATCAAATCACTCAAGAAGTATTGTGGTTATCACGCTGGCAAGCTGCGGACCTCTACCTCAGAGATATTGAAAACTTACGTTGGGAACTTTCGATCCAGACTTGTTCTGAAGAAATGATTCAGGCAATTGGTAGCCAACATGCAGAACCTTATCGTGAATATTTACGTGCTACACGAGAGCGTTTAAAAGCAACTCGCCACTGGTTAGCTCAGCGCTTACAAGGCTTAGAAGCAGACGACAGCAATGTCATTAAAAGCAAAGATGAGCTTTTACAACCACTATTGTTGTGCTATCGCTCTTTAATTGACAGTAATCTGCCTGAAATTGCGAATGGTCAACTCCTCGACTTTATTTACCGTGTGAACTGTTTTGGTATTGAACTACTAAAACTTGATATTCGCCAAGAATCAGGTCGTCATCGCCAAGCGATTTCAGCAATTACTGAATATTTAGGTTTAGGTAATTTTGAATCATGGACTGAACAAGCGCGCCAAAACTTCCTGATTCAGGAATTACAAAGCAAGCGCCCGCTTTTGCCGAAATATATTAATGAGCCTGAAGGCAGTTTAATTGGTCATCCAGATGTTCAAGAAGTATTTGCAACCATGCGTACTTTAGCAGACCAACCGCCTGAATCTTTAGGGGCTTATATTATTTCGATGGCTGAATATCCAAGTGATGTTTTAGCTGTATTGTTATTGCAAAAAGAAGCAGGTATTCAGCACCCTTTACGTGTAGTTCCTCTATTTGAAACTTTAAAAGATTTAGATGGCGCTGCAACTACCATGAATACGCTGTTCAATATGCATTGGTATAAACAGCACATTCAAGGTAAACACGAAGTCATGATCGGTTACTCCGACTCTGCAAAAGATGCTGGTTTCATGTCTGCCAACTGGGCGCAATATCGTGCTCAAGAAGAACTGACCGCAATTGCTCAAACACACGGTGTACAGCTAACTCTGTTCCATGGTCGTGGTGGTTCAATTAGTCGTGGTGGTGCTCCAACCCAACAGGCTTTGTTCTCACAACCACCGGGTTCAATTTCTGGTGCAATTCGTGTCACAGAACAAGGGGAAATGATCCGCTTCAAATTTGGTCTAGAAGGCATTGCCATGCAAAACCTTGAGATCTATACCGCAGCAACACTTGAAGCGACTTTACTACCACCACCAGAACCTGAAGCCGAATGGCGTGAACTTATGAACCGCATGACAGATCATTCTGTTAAGGTCTACCGCCAAACAGTTCGTGAAAACCCACACTTTGTGAAATATTTACGTACGGTCACACCCGAGCTTGAATTACAAATGTTGCCTTTAGGTTCGCGTCCAGCAAAACGAAAAGTGAGTGGCGGCATCGAGTCTTTACGTGCGATTCCATGGGTATTTGCTTGGACTCAAATCCGTTTGATGCTACCTGCATGGCTAGGTACTGGCGCAGCAATTAATGAAGTGATTGCCGATCAGCAAAAAGCGACACTTGATGAAATGCTCCAGCAATGGCCTTATTTCCAGACACTCATTGATATGCTGGAAATGGTATTGTCTAAAGCCGATGCCAACATTGCACTCTATTACGAGTCTCATCTGACTGAAGATGAAGATTTGAAAGTTCTCGGCAACCAATTACGTCAACGTCTAAAAGATGCTGTTGAAACCTTGCTTGCATTAAAAGATGAATCAAAGCTTCTTAGCAATAATGAAGTTCTTGATCAGTCGATGCAGGTTCGTAAACCATACTTACTACCTTTGCATCTTTTACAGGCTGAACTTATGAAGCGACGTCGTGATTATCTCGCTGAACGTCAGGCTGAACATACCCCTGTTGACCATGCACTTATGGTAAGTATTGCAGGTATTGCGGCTGGTTTACGTAATACAGGCTAAACTGATTTTACCGATTGTTTTATAAAGCAGTGCATCGCGATGTGCTGCTTTTTACTTGCAAAGTTCTCTATTTTTCTCAAATTTTCCTCGATTTTCTATTTTTTAGAATATTTTTTTAAAATCAAAAAATTAATTTTTATGATAAAAAAATAACTAATTCCTTATATTTAGAATTCATAAAATTATACCAATCGTTAAAAAATAATTACTTTTCACAGACATACTTCTCTCTAGAGATTAAATGCATTCTCAAGAAAGAGTATCATTGCACCAATTAAAAAATAATGAGCTTATTTTATGTCCAACTGGTTTCCAAAATGGCAGCCTTACCAAGGTGATGTTGACCATCGACCGGTCTCTACCAATGAATATCTCCCACCTGTTCAAAGTGCTGTTTTAGGTATTCAACATGCATTTGCCATGTTTGGAGCGACTGTTTTAGCACCATTACTCATGGGCTTTAATCCTAACCTTGCTATTTTAATGTCTGGAATTTGTACCATCCTGTTCTTTTTAATTACAGGTGGTCGTGTTCCGAGTTACTTAGGATCAAGTTTTGCCTTTATTGGGGTGGTTGCAGCTGCAACCGGGCATATTACAGGTTCAGGTGCCAATCCAAATCTGTCTATGGCTTTAGGTGGAATCGTAGCATGTGGCGTTTTTTATGCCATTATCGGTTTTATTGTGATGCTTACGGGTACACGTTGGATTGAAAAACTCATGCCGCCTGTGGTGACTGGCGCTATTGTGATGATTATTGGTCTAAACCTTGCACCTGTTACGATTAAAGGCGTTGCAGGCCAACCATTTGAAATGTGGATGGCTTTAATTACCGTACTTTGTATGGGCAGTATTGCAGTCTTTACGCGTGGCTTATTACAACGTTTACTTCTGTTGATTGGTTTGATCTTGGCTTATGTTATTTATGCCATCACCACCAATGGGCTAGGTTTAGGTAAACCAATCGATTTTAGCCAGATCTCACAAGCTGCATGGTTTGGGATTCCAAGCTTTTCACATCCTACTTTTGACACCAAGGCTATGCTAATTATTGCACCAGTTGCGCTTATTTTAGTAGCAGAAAACCTAGGACATATTAAAGCTGTTGGCGCAATGACTGGTGAAAACCTGACTCCACAATTAGGTAAAGCTTTTGTTGCAGATGGTTTGGCAACAACGCTATCTGGTAGTGTCGGTGCACCAGGGATGACCACCTACGGTGAAAATATTGGGGTTATGGCAGTCACTCGCGTGTACTCAACCATTGTTTTTGTGATCGCAGGTGTCTTCGCCATTTTCTTAGGTCTATCTCCAAAATTCGGCGCGGTGATTAGTACGATTCCAAGTGCTGTCTTAACAGGCGCATCTATTGTCGTATTTGGTTTAATTACCATTGCCGGTGCAAAAATCTGGATCGAAAACAAAGTTGATTTTTCTAACAATAAAAATCTAATTGTTGCTTCAGTCACGATTATTTTAGGTGCCGGTAACTTTGAATTATTATTCGGTAACTTCAATTTAGGTGGTATTGGTACCGCAACTTTTGCAGCCATTATTTTAAATTGGCTGTTTAGTTTAAAAGATAAAACCTAAATTCAAAAAGGCAGCACAAGCTGCCTTTTTTTATTACGATTTAGTATGATGACTTTTTAGCCTTCAATACGTTCCCTCTCATGCGTTTTGATTTTTTTGATTTACAACTGGTTCTTCATATTGTCTCTACAGGTAGTCTAACCAAAGGTGCAGACCGCTCTGCGATTTCACTTCAAGCTGCCAGTGAACGTATTAAAAAACTCGAACAATATTTTGAAACGCCCTTATTTATTCGCCAAACTACTGGTGTAGAACTCACCACGGCAGGACACGCGTTTGTAGAACATGCACGTCAACTGATGGCACAAAAAGAGCAACTCGAACAAGAAATGCAGCGTTTTAGGCCACCTACATCAGAGTCATTAACGCTTTGGTGTAACTCTTCTGCTCAAAGCGAATATTTGCCTCCGTTATTACCACAATATTTGGTGCTTCATCCCGAAATGAACATTGATTTACACGAGGCAGAAAGTTCAGAAATTGTTGATGCATTAACGCAAGGAGTTGCAAATCTTGGGCTAGTCTCAAGTTTTTTTGATACCAGACATTTGCAAACCAAAGAGTTTGCTAGCGATCCATTAGTTCTGATTTGTCCTGCTACACATGAGTTAGCTCAATATCAAGAGCTGAACTTGGTAGAGGCTCTAAGCTATGGTTTTATTGGCCTTAAAGCCCACCACTCTTTGCAACAGTCCATTGAAACTCAAGCTAAGCTATTAGGCTTTAACATACAGTACCGTTTGCGGTTACCTAACTTTGGGGCGATTGCTGAGGTCGTTGCCAAAGGCGTTGGAATTGCGATTATGCCAGCTCGTGCTGCACAGCGTTTGCAATCGGATTATGACTTTCATTCTATTCAACTGCTAGGCGCGTGGGCAAATCGTAAACTGCTTTTGGCGACCCAAAATTTCAACCGGCTTCCTAGCAGTTACCAACAGTTTGCAGATTTTTTATTACAAAATCGCCCTTAAAAATTGGCTTAATGCGAAATCATATAAAGCCCTAATGACATCAAGCCTATAAAAAATATACGACGAAATAACTGCTCATTTAACCGATAACGGATTTTTTTACCTAACCACATTCCAATAAGCGCCGCCAACAATGCAGCAAAAGATAAACGATAGTCCAGTGTTACCCCGGACATTGGATTGTGATGTAAAAAGACTGCAAGACAAATGGTAGAGACCGTAAACGTTAATCCTAAAGCCTGTACCAACTCATCACGTTTTAAATTCAAAGACTGCAAATACGGTACGATAGGAATAATAATGACACCAGTTGCTACAGTCACTGCGCCGCCGATATATCCAATCATCGGTGATAGCCAACGTTCATACTTCCCTAAGTGTGGAAGTTTCTTTACGCATAGACCATAGAGCCCATATAAGGCCAACATACAGCCTAATAAAATTTCACTACTATGCCCATGACTTTGACTTAAAGTAGGTAAAAAGCTCCATATTGAACCTACTATAATGCCGACAAGTAACGTCCAGAAACGGCGAATAAACGCCCAGACATGTCCTTCAGCAAAAAGTTGCCAGACATTGGTGACCATTGAGGGAACAATGAGCAGAGATGCTGCCTGAAAAGGGCTCATTGCGATGGTGAGTAAGCCCATCGATACCGCGGGCAATCCTAAACCGATCATGCCTTTAATCATGCCGGCAAAGGCAAACACCACCATAATAATTGCTAGAAATGTCACTGTTTATCTCCGATTCCCTACTTGGTTATGCTACGGAAAAAACAGGTTCTGCCCTATTCTTGTTTTTAGAAGTGCGCCTCAATTAAAAGTTGAGGCGGTTTTATATTTTTCTTCTAATACATTGCTAAAAATACTTTCAATCATCCACACACGATACAAGCTATTAAATACATAAGTCTGGCCATCAATACGCAATTCTAAAACTGGTAAATCAGGCTGATGTTTATCTTTACACAAGGCATCATTCTGTGCCAAAACAGATTGCACATCTTGGTCAGTTAGCTGTTCAATGCCGAGTTGCTGCTGTAACTGTTGGAAATGTTTTAAGAAAGATAAATCTTTTCCTTTCGTCCAAACTGCCTGCAAGATCGTAAAAATTGTATCAATTTGCTGATTTTCTTCCACACTATAGAAAAGCTTTGCCATCTCGAGCGTACTTTCCTCGGTAGGGCGGCAAAATGGCGTAAAGGCTACACCTGTTCGTTTAGAAACACGTGTCGCTAAACTCCAGTCAAACCAGTCTCGACCTTGATAACTTAAAGGGTAAACTTTTAGTTGAATATCATAATAATCAGCCAGTTCTTCCTTGATATAGGCAAGTAACAACCAACTCATTGGGTCTTCTAAAGCAATATAGATATCAAGTTCAGGATGAAGCGTCTGAATCTCGGTAAGCGCCTCAGCATCATTAATCAAATGCTCACGCCATTCGATATGATTAATTAAAAAAATCGGATTACCCGTCAGTAGCTTTTGCTGCTTTAAACGACGAGTCAAACGTAATAAATCATCTACTGCGTGATATTTACGCCCACCAAATTCAAAGTATGCCGCAGGTACAGGCTCATCCGTAAAAATACGTTCTGAGAAATGTTGCGGAAGCTGATGTTTAACTGCCATGGCATGTAAAGTACGCAACTTTCCATATTGTTGTTGCCAAAGCATGTGGAAAATATCTTCTAGTAAATGGAAGAAATTCTGACCTTGTAATGGGGTTCTTTTTAATATGACTGCCGCTTGTTTTAAAGATTCTGGGCTTGGGAGTTCTGGAAATTCATCAAAACCGAAACGATGTTGTTTGGCTAATATCTTGGCATCATTTAGACAATAATTCTGCCATTCTTCATGCGACATGCTGTTTGGAGGTTCAGAAGCCGTATGCGAAATAATAATTTTTAAAGGTTTAAGTTCATCACTTAAAATTTCATCTAGCTGAGACAATTGCTGAACAGCCAAATAGCTATACACATCATCAAGTCGTAAATAAATACTTAAACCATTTTCCGTGGGTAACACCGCTTGACGAGAAGGCTTTTGGTAAAACCAGCTCGATCGAATAGGGTCAAACCAACGGCGTAGCAGTGACATGAGTTGTGCCTCTAAAAATTAAATCCTAAGCGAGATCAAAGATTGTTTTTGATCATAGTGCAAGGTAAAACAGTAGTCGAGATTGAAATATAACTACCTTAGTTTACGCAGAAAATAAGTCATGTTTTTAGCAAGTTTCTACGTAGGTGAAGATTTTATCACCATTTTATGGCAAACCCATAGAATGATCTAAAAACACCTTTTTCTACAAGCTGATTTTTTTTACCAGACATGAAAAATGCACCCCTAACATGATAGCAATTCATCGTGTTAAAGGGTGCATGATTCCTAATCAATTATTAAAATTGAATATTTTATAGAACGCGTACAGCTCCTTTCGCTGCACTTGTTGTATGCATTGCATAAACTTTTAACGCTTTTGATACTTTACGTTTACGTTCTTCTTTCGGATGCCAACCTTTCGCTTCTTGCACTGTACGGCGATGCGCCATAGTCGCATCATCAACGTTTAAGTGAATCGTACGGTTCGGAATATCGATTTCAATGGTATCGCCATCTTCAACCAAACCAATTGCACCGCCTTCAGCTGCTTCTGGTGAAACGTGTCCAATCGAAAGACCTGATGAACCACCAGAGAAACGACCATCTGTTACCAATGCACAGTCCTTTCCTAACCCTTTCGATTTAAGGTAGCTGGTTGGGTAAAGCATTTCTTGCATGCCCGGACCGCCACGTGGACCTTCATAACGAATCACAACCACATCGCCAGCTTTAATATCATGACCCAAAATTGCATCTACAGCTGCATCTTGGCTCTCAAATACACGTGCGGTGCCCGTAAATTTCAAGATTGACTCATCAACACCTGCAGTTTTCACGATACAACCATCAAGCGCGATGTTGCCGTATAGAACTGCTAAACCACCATCTTTAGAGAATGCATGTTCTGCATTACGGATAACACCTTTTTCACGGTCGCCATCTAAAGTTGCATAGTAGCGATTTTGAGAGAACGCAACTTGAGTTGGAACACCGCCCGGAGATGAACGATAGAATTCGTAAACGTCCGCATCTTCAGTACGAATAATGTCCCACTTATCTAATGCATCTTTTAAAGTTTTCTCGTGTACAGTCGGTACAGATACATCAAGTAAATTCGCACGATCCAGCTCGCCCAAGATCGCCATAATGCCACCCGCACGGTGTACATCTTCCATATGAACGTCTTGTTTTGCAGGCGCTACTTTAGACAATACAGGAACTCGACGTGATAACTCGTCAATATCGTCCATTGTAAAATCAACTTCCGCTTCACTTGCCGCAGCCAATAAGTGCAGAACGGTATTGGTTGAACCACCCATTGCAATATCAAGGGTCATCGCATTTTTAAATGCAGCCTTGGTTGCAATTGAACGAGGTAAAATACTTGCATCTTCTTGTTCGTAATAGCGCTTAGCCAATTCAACAATAAGCTGGCCTGCTTTTAAGAATAATTTTTTACGGTTTGCATGCGTCGCAACAATCGAACCATTACCCGGTAAAGATAAACCTAAAGCTTCTGTTAAACAGTTCATTGAGTTTGCAGTGAACATACCTGAACATGAACCGCATGTTGGACACGCTGAACGTTCAAATTCTTCAACTTCTTCGTCTGTATAACTTTCATCAGCCGCAACAACCATCGCATCAACAAGGTCAATCGCTTTTTCATTACCGCGGAATTTGACTTTACCTGCTTCCATTGGTCCGCCAGACACGAAAACAACAGGAATATTCAAACGCATCGCAGCCATCAGCATTCCTGGAGTAATCTTGTCACAGTTTGAAATACACACCATGGCATCTGCACAGTGTGCATTCACCATATATTCAACTGAGTCAGCAATCAAATCACGTGATGGTAGTGAATAAAGCATGCCGTCATGCCCCATTGCGATCCCGTCATCAACTGCAATCGTATTGAACTCTTTAGCAACACCACCTGCTGCCTGAATTTCTGCTGCGACAAGTTGCCCTAGATCTTTAAGATGTACATGGCCCGGCACAAATTGAGTAAATGAGTTGACCACCGCAATAATCGGTTTGCCGAAATCCTCATCTTTCATTCCTGTTGCACGCCATAAGCCACGTGCGCCAGCCATATTTCTTCCGTGTGTCGATGTTTTTGAACGATAGTCAGGCATTAGTGTTTCCAACAAGTTGTGCTTGAGCAGAATTTTTCCCGCTCTGGCGAATGAAACTGATATAGCGTTAGATCAGTCGGAATATTGACTCATCATCATAATTTGATCATTCTCCATTCTATAGAAGCAAATAATATTCGGAAAGCCAAGAACAGTAATAGTCAGTCAATATTTAGCAAAACTTACATGAATAATTTTTTATTTTTTTATAACCTTTTTTTATCAATAAAAGTTTTTCAATAATTTTTTGTTCACTATTTAAAAACTAAAACGCTCAATCGCCATGAGTTTAGGGCTTCAATCGTTTTTCACGTATACTACGCCTAAACTCTTTTTGGATTGCATTTGTGAAAATTATTTTTGCTGGCACCCCCGAATTTGCTGCAACAGCATTGGCGGCTTTATTAAAAACTTCCCATGAAATTATCGCGGTTTATACTCAGCCAGATCGTAAATCGGGTCGTGGACAAAAACTAACGCCCTCTCCTGTAAAACAGCTTGCACTAGAACATAATATCCCTGTTTATCAACCGCTACACTTCAAAGCTTCAACTGAAGAAGGTTTAGCAGCTCAACAAGAACTGGCTGCTTTAGGTGCAGATGTGATGGTGGTTGCAGCCTATGGTTTGATTCTTCCACAAACTGTACTCGATACGCCTAAATATGGTTGTTTAAATATTCACGGCTCACTATTACCACGCTGGCGCGGTGCAGCACCAATTCAGCGTGCAATTGCAACAGGTGATGAAGAAACAGGAATCACCATCATGCAGATGGCTGCCGGTTTAGATACAGGTGATATGATGTATAAAACATATTGCCCAATCACTGCCGAAGATACCTCTGCGACTTTGCATGACAAACTCGCAGCTCAAGGTGCAACAGCAATTTGTGCGGTACTCGAATCAGAAGCAACATTACAAAAATATTTGGCAGAACGCGAAGTTCAAAACGAAAGCTTAACCGTATATGCGCATAAATTAGTTAAATCAGAAGCTCGAATTGACTGGTCAACTGATGCTGTACAACTGGATCGAAATATTCGTGCCTTCAACCCTTGGCCAGTTGCCTTTATTAAACTTGACGAAAATAATGCTCTGCGTGTTTGGAATTCAATAATTTCTAGTCAAAACAAAGCGAATACCCAAGCTGGTGAAATTATTGCAATCGATAAACAAGGCGTACACATTGCTTGTGGTCAAGATTCATTTATTTGTCTGACTAGCGTGCAATGGCCGGGTGGCAAAGCATTAAATGCTCAACAAATTGCACAAACTCAAAAACTTCATGTAGGACAAATTTTGCCATGAGTCAGGTTACCTCAAATTCCTCACGTTTTAACCTGCGTGCTCAAGTCGTCCAGACCTTATTAAAAGTTCAGCAAGGCCAATCGCTCGCTAGTATTTTAAATACACAGCTCAATCAAGTCGCAGAGCGTGATCGTGCTTTATTTCACGAACTCGTTTTGGGTACATTGCGCCAATGGTTTGCGCTTAAATCAATTAGCCTACCTTTACTCAGCAAACCGTTGAACAACGAGACCGTGGAAACCTGTCTCTATGTGGGGCTTTATCAAGTTTTATGCACACGTATTGCAGCACACGCTGCTATTTCAGAAACAGTAGATGCGACTAAACAACTTGGGTTCCCTGCACTCAGTGGCATTGTAAATGCTATTTTGCGCCGAGCTACTCGTGAAACTGATGAGTTCGAGCAAGGTTTACAACAAGCACATGGCTTACCAAGTTGGCTTTTCAAACGGTTAAAAAAGGATTGGGGTGAGCAAACTGAAGCTCTTTGCCAATCGTTAAAGCAAGTTGCGCCTTTAACTTTAAGGGTGAACCAGCGTCATATTGGCCGCGATGCTTATTTAGCAAAATTACAGAGCTCAGAAATTCAGGCACGTGCATGTACTCTGTCTGAGGCAGGTATTGTTCTTGAACAATCTGTACAAATTACCCAGCTACCCGGTTTTGAGCAAGGCTGGTTTTCTGTACAAGATGAACACGCTCAGCTTTGCGCAACATTATTGCCAGATCTAAATGATAAAATAGTAGTTGATGCCTGTGCTGCCCCAGGGGGTAAAACAGCTCATTTACTTGAAAAGTTTAAACCCGCTCAGCTCATTGCAATTGATCAGGACCCAAGCAGATTAGTCCGTGTGACTGAGAACTTAAATCGCTTAGCACTTGATCAAAGTCATACAGAGATTTTGGCAGCCGACGCAACCGAATGGGTGCCTGCACAGCCAGTAGATTGTATTGTGCTTGACGCGCCTTGCTCTGCAACAGGTGTAATTCGTCGTCATCCTGACATACGCCTATTGCGCCAATCTAGCGATATAGCGCAAACCATTGAACTGCAAAAGCAGATCTTAGACCACATGTGGCAACAGCTCAAAGTTGGCGGGACATTGCTTTACATTACCTGCTCAATTTTGAAAGCTGAAAATGAACAGCAGATGATGAACTTTGTTGCTGAAAATCCAAATGCAAAAGAGATCAAAATTGATGCTGATTGGGGAATTGAGCAGACTCATGGTCGCCAATTATTACCTCAAGCGCAGTCTGGCGATGGATTTTATTATTGTAAAATCCAAAAAATTGCATAAAAAAAGCAGGCTTTAAGCCTGCTTTTTTACTCGACCAGCATCAAAGTGTGTGCTGATCTTTTACTTCTTCTAAAACGTCATCTAACTCTTCCGGATGTTTCGATAAATGGATAATGGATAAAGCCAAGCCACCCCATAAAAACACCATCGAAATTACCATCATCACGATTGCTGAAGTATTCATTATTCTATCCTCCTAGCGATCTTTCATTTTGCTTAAAACAATTGCAACGACTGCACAGAAAATCACACTACCCCAGCCGAATACACCTTGTAAGCTCATACTATAAGTATCATAGCCATTTTTGATCAAATTAAATACAGTCATACTGAGTGTAGTTAACAAGATTAATGATGTAATGACTGTTAAAGTGAAATCCCATCCTTTACCTAATTGGATAGTTGAAATGCGATTTACGTGATCACGAAGTTCCTTGAGTGCAGAACGTTTAAACCAAGTTACGGCAATAATAGACAGTAAAGCACCGCCAATAATACCGATGTTATTGATAAAGTGGTCCACGATATCAACTAACTTAATTGCGTTTACACTTGAGAATAAAATAATTGATACAAGCGCACTACCACCACCAATAATGGTTACAGCTTTTTTACGGCCCCATTTCAATTTATCTTGCATTGCTGCAATAGGTACTTCCAAAATGCTCACCATCGAAGAAATACCTGCAACGAAAAGTGAAGAGAAGAATAAGAAACCAAATAAATCGGCACCCGTACCTAAACTTGAAATAATTTTAGGGAATGCAATAAATGCTAACCCAATCCCGCCACTCACAACATCTTTAACTTCAGTACCTGCCGCATGTGCCATAAAGCCAAGCGCTGCAAAGATACCAATACCCGCTAAAATCTCTGTAGATGCATTTGCAAAACCAACGATTAAACCAGAACCAGTTAAATTCGTTTTTGGTTTCAAATAAGATGCATAAGTCACCATAATTCCGAAACCGACAGAGAGGGAGAAGAAAGTATGGCCATAAGCCGCTAACCAAACTTTATAATCCATCATTGCTGACCAGTTCGGCGTAAAGAATGCGTTCAAGCCTTGAACAGCGCCCGGTAAACGTAATGATTGAATCACTAAAATAGTGAATAGAATAAATAATAAAGGCATGAAAATCTTATTTGATAATTCCACACCTTTTTTCACACCACCATAAAGAATGATTAAAGTAAGTGCCCAAATCCCAACTATCGGCCAGAATAAATGACCTACGAACTGTAAGTCAAAACCGGTTGCTTTTGTAGTCTGCAAATAGGTATTAAAGAAGAAACCTTCCGGATCACTTCCCCACATTTGACCAATAGAGAAGTAAACATAACTACCAGCCCAGGTCAGTACACTTGCATAGTACAAACCAATGATGATACAGACACAAACCTGCCACCAACCTAATGTTTCTCCGCCTTTAAATAGGGCACGATAAGCTTTAGGAGGTGAACCCGTACTCCGATGACCTACCGCATAATCTAAGAATAGTAACGGTAAACCAGCAGTAATGAGTGCCAATAGATAAGGAATAAGAAACGCACCACCACCATTTTCATAAGCAACGTATGGAAAGCGCCAAATATTACCTAAACCTACAGCCGAGCCAACGGCTGCAATAATAAAACCAGATCGTGACGTCCAGTTTTCACGAGAATCTGCCATAGAACACCTAATGTTAAAAGATTACTTATTTTTACAGCTATTGTTGATTGTTATTCCGCATGCAAAAAAAGAACCAAAAAATACTTTTGTG
>NZ_JABVBF010000129.1 GCF_013344765.1 Acinetobacter lactucae | reverse complement strand
GTCTTGATATAACTAATTATTAATACCTGCTCACTAAAATCCGGAAAGTTTTGTTTTCATCGACACTTCTCTTTAAAATACAGCATCCCTAACTCACCTCGATACAATAAGATGATTCAATTTGACCAAGTTTCTTTACGCCGCGGTGGACGTGTTCTATTTCAAAAAGCGTCTATGCAATTACACCCAGGTTGGAAGATTGGTCTAACTGGTGTAAATGGTGCAGGTAAATCGACCTTATTTGCTGCATTACTTGGCAGTTTAAGTGCAGATGAAGGTTCACTTACTCGTCCGACAGGCTGGACCGTGGCGCATATGGCGCAAGAAGTAAAAGCCCTAGATATGCCTGCAATTGATTTTGTTCTTTCAGGTGATGAAGAGTTTTGGGATATTCAAAATAAGCTTGCTCAACCCGATCAACTGACTGATTTTGAACTGGCTAAATTGCATGGCCGCTTTGATGAAATTCATGGTTATTCAGCTCCATCTAAAGCTGCGCAGCTCATGGCGGGTCTTGGTTTTCTAGAAAATCAGTTACGTTTGAATGTTGAAAGTTTCTCAGGTGGATGGCGTATGCGCTTAAATTTGGCGCGTACCCTTATGAGTCGTTCAGATCTACTCTTACTCGACGAACCAACCAACCACTTAGATTTAGATGCAATTTTGTGGTTAGAAGATTGGCTTAAAGCCTATGAAGGTACTCTCATTCTCATTTCGCATGACCGCGACTTTTTAGATGCGATTACAGATCATATTCTGCATATTGAAAATCAGGAGCTCACGCTTTACACCGGAAATTACTCTACATTTGAAACCACGCGTAGTGAACGTCTTGCTCAGCAGCAACAAGCTTTTGAGAAGCAGCAAGAAACACGTGCTCACCTACAAAAATTTATTGACCGTTTTAAAGCAAAAGCGACCAAAGCTCGTCAGGCACAAAGTCGTATTAAACAACTTGAGCGCATGCAAGAGCTCGCTCCAGCTCATATTGATACACCGTTTACTTTTAGTTTCCGTGAACCGACCAAAATGAGCTCTCCTTTGCTGACTTTAGACAATGCCAGCATTGGTTATGGTGATAAGCAAATAGCTGCAAAAATCAGATTACAAATTACACCAAACTCACGTATTGGTTTGCTTGGGATGAACGGCGCAGGTAAATCAACACTAATTAAAAGTTTGGTTGGTGATTTACCACTCTTGGCAGGTGAACGTAAAGCTTCCGAGCTGCTTAACATTGGTTACTTTGCACAGCACCAAATGGATGCTTTAGATGGCAATGCTAGTCCAATGCTACAGCTTGCCCGTATAGCAGATAAACAAATTAGTGAAGCCACCCTACGTTCGTTCTTAGGTAGTTTTGGCTTTAGTGGTGAGCGCATGGATACGCCATGTGAAAGCTTTTCTGGTGGAGAACGCGCTCGTTTAGCTTTAGCACTCATTGTATGGCAGCGTCCAAATGTTTTAATTCTCGATGAACCGACAAACCATTTAGATCTTGATATGCGTCATGCACTGAGCATGGCATTACAAGATTTTGAAGGTGCCGTTGTTCTGGTTTCCCATGAACGCCAACTCATTGCAAGCGTTTGTGACGAGCTTCTTTTAGTACACGCCGGTAAATGTACTGAGTTCGAAGGTGATTTACAGGATTATGCTAAATGGCTACGTGAAGCACGCCAACAACAAATCAATGCTCAGACTGCTGTAGCACAGAATAACTCCTCCTCAGCTACTGTTGCCCCAGCTAAAGTTGATAAAGAAGCACAGCGTAAAGAAGCGGCTCGCCGTCGTGAACAGACTCGACCTATTCGTAAAAACATTGAAAAAGTTGAGTCTCAAATTGAAAAGCTACAACCGCAGCTTGCTAAAATTGAAGAATCCTTGGCTGATTCTTCTTTATATGACGCGGCACGTAAGGATGATTTGCTTAAGCTTATGAATGAACAGACAGAGCTGAAAGCTAAACTTGAACAATATGAAGAACAGCTTTTAGAATTCATGATGGAATTGGAAGAAATGGAAGCTTCTTTTGATTAATCCATTTTCTAAAATAAAAAAGCCGATTTCTTAATCGGCTTTTTTATTCATTAATAAGGCGTATAAAAAGCCCCTAATTCATTTAAATTGGTATTTATTGGTAAAGGCCAAACATTGCTTGATAGACTGTCAGCGATATATAAATCGTAACCACCTCGACTGCCTGTTTGTCCTGCAAGGGAAACCACCATGTAACGCTGATCTAGAGGAGCTGGATCGGAAGTATCATAATTAATGCTGTTAAATGGTAACCGTGTGGTTTGTTTATTCGCCATATCATAGATATAGATCTGGTCATGAGGATTTGTTGAATTATACCAGCGTACATATAAGAACCGACTTCCTTGCCACCATACTGGATAATATGAGGCAATATTGGTCAGTTGTGTATCATAGGCCCCCGACTGATCAATACTGAAAATTCGAGAATTATTTCCAGCACCTTTCGCATATAAGATTTGAGTAGTATTCACCATTGGATAAGGCATCGATTCTTCTATATCCCAACCATTTTGCGTGACAGAAGTCATTGTCCGATCAGTCATTTTGACGATTTTTAAATCGCCATTTTGTTTAAAAATAATACGCTGGTTATCAATGAATTTAGGATCTTCATCACGCTTACTATTACCCTGAGTTAAGTTAATAGGTAACTCAGTGCTTCCGACTTTCCAAACATATACATCCCATGCATCGCCATAATGCTGCCCAGAGTTCACTCCCATGAAAGTTAACCATTTCCCATCTGGCGAGAAATGGCCATTCATCATATGGTCAATTTTCCAATTTGCGCCGAGTAATGTGGTCTGCTGTGTTGTGAAGTTATAAAGATAAAGCTTACTGTCCCATTCGTCATAATCACTATAACGATGAAATACTAATTTTCCATAAAAGGAGGGGGCTGTCGCAGCATGCAGTTGAAATAAAAAATTAAAAAATATGATTCCAATGCATAAGAATTTGTGAGTTTTTTTCAAAATTATATTCTCTTGATATAAATGCAAACTACCACTTAAATGGTAGTTTAAAAGTTCAGTTCTTATAAAAGAAAAGGCTTTGTCTAAAATTAAACAAAGCCTTTTCCTTAATCATCATAAACAATTATCTAAATTTTTTATGATTTTCATTTCGTATTGTGACTAAATTGATTGCTTCAGCTTTGGCTTGATCTAATTGTCCTTGCTCAACTAAAACAGTTACTTTATCAATCTCGGCAACAAGCTGATCTAAACCAGCTTGGTACTCTTTTACCTGTACATTTTCTGAAGGTAAACCTTCGAGTTTATGCGGTAAATATTGCTTAGAAGAAACAGCTGCTTCACGCATTACAACAAGCTGTTGTTTCGCGTTATCAGTATCTTTCGCCTCAGCAAATGCTTTAGTACTCTTAGCTAAAGTTTTCATATTCGTTTCCAAGTCTGCCGCCGAAACAGCAGAACTTCCTAAAACCGCACATGAAATTAAAAGGCTAGCTAATAACTTCTGACTCATCATTCTCTCCCTAGACTGATTTAGAATCATGGTATGAATTAAGCATCAATATCCGCATTTAAAGCATTCTCTTCAATGAATGCACGACGTGGTTCAACGTCATCACCCATTAAGCAAGAGAACATACGATCTGCTTCAATCGCATCGTCAATTGTTACCTGCAACATATTACGATTTTCGGGATCCATTGTCGTTTCCCAAAGCTGTTCAGCATTCATCTCTCCAAGACCTTTATAGCGTTGGATCATCATACCGCGACGAGAATCTTGCAAAATGTGTTGCCAAACTTGATGGAAGTTAGCCACTTGAATACGGCGGTCGCCTTTTTGTAAATAAGCACCGTCTTCAAGTAAAGTGAACCAACTCTTCGAGTTTTTCAATAAACGTGCATATTCAGCTGAATTCAATAAAGCTGCATCAAGCAAATACGCGTGCGGCAGGTTATGTACATACACCGTAATACGTGGCCAATAATGTGCAGATTTTTCACCCTGAGCATTTTCACGTTCAAATGCCTCTAGTGATATTTCTGGACGTAAGCTTGGCTGTAATCTGGTAATGATATCGCGTACCTGATCAGCCCATTGTTGTACATAAGCTTCATCGTGGTTCTGATCGCTCTTGAATGCCTCTACTTCAAGTAAAGCATCCAGTAAGCTCGCTGGATAACGTAAAGTTAAACGCTGTAAGCTCTTTTGTGAAACTTGATAGTCCTGAATCACTTTTGCAAGTGCTTCACCAGTAATTGCAGGTGCCTCCGCATTAGTATGCAAAGATAGTTCATCAATCGCATTTGAGATGAGATACGTTTCTAATGCATCATTATCTTTGATGTATTGTTCTTGCTTACCTTTTTTCAATTTATACAAAGGTGGCTGAGCAATATAAATATGACCACGCTCAACCAATTCCGGCATTTGACGAAAGAAGAACGTTAACAACAAGGTACGGATGTGTGAACCATCGACGTCGGCATCGGTCATGATAATGATTTTATGATAACGAAGCTTATCAGGATTATATTCTTCACGACCAATACCACAGCCAAGTGCAGTGATTAAAGTACCTACTTCCTGACTAGAAATCATTTTGTCAAAGCGTGCACGTTCAACGTTCAGGATTTTCCCTTTCAACGGTAAAATAGCCTGCATCTTACGGTTACGGCCTTGCTTAGCACTACCACCCGCAGAGTCACCCTCGACTAGATATAATTCAGAAAGTGCTGGGTCTTTTTCCTGACAATCTGCCAATTTACCTGGTAAACCAGCAATATCAAGTGCACTCTTACGACGCGTCATTTCACGAGCTTTACGCGCAGCATCACGTGCACGTGCAGCATCAATAATTTTACCGGCAATCGATTTTGCAGCTTGTGGATTTTCAAGTAAGTAAGCAGAGAACTCTTTGTTCATTGCTTGCTCAACCGCTGGTTTGACTTCACTCGATACCAGTTTTTCTTTAGTTTGAGATGAGAATTTAGGGTCAGGTACTTTGACCGAAATAATCGCCGTTAAACCTTCACGAGCATCATCACCTGTTACATTGACTTTTTCTTTCTTGAGAATATTTTCGTTTTCAAGATATTGATTAAGACCACGTGTTAAAGCCGCACGGAAACCAGCTAAATGGGTACCGCCATCTTTTTGAGGAATATTGTTGGTAAAGCAACGCACATTTTCTTGATAACTTTCATTCCACTGCAATGCAACTTCAACACCAATACCATTCTCGGTATCTGCAGTGAAATGGAAAATCTCGTTTAGATGAGTTTTACCTTCGTTAATGTATTTTACAAATTCAGATAAACCACCTTCGTAGTCATATAGATGCTCAAGGTTAATACGTTCATCGCGTAAAATAATACGCACGCCCGCATTTAAAAATGAAAGCTCACGTAAACGACGCGCTAAAATTTCAACGTTAAAAATAGTTTGACTAAATGTTAATTCACTTGGCCAAAAGCGTACGGTTGTACCACTCTTATCCGTTTCACCAATCACACGTAATGGATATTGCGGATCACCGTGATGATATTCTTGTTCATGCACTTGGCCAGCTCGATTAATAATTAAATGCAATTTACTTGAAAGCGCATTTACAACCGAAACGCCTACGCCGTGCAAACCACCTGAAACTTTATAGCTGTTGTCGTCAAACTTACCGCCTGCGTGCAAAATCGTAAGAATTACTTCCGCTGCAGAAACCCCTTCTTCAGGGTGAATATCGGTTGGAATACCACGGCCATTGTCGGAAACACTTACCGATTCATCTTCGTGAATCGTGACAATAATTTCATCACAATGTCCCGCTAAAGCTTCATCGATTGCGTTATCGACAACCTCGAATACCATATGGTGTAAACCGGTACCGTCGTCTGTATCCCCAATATACATCCCCGGACGTTTACGAACTGCATCTAATCCACGTAATACTTTAATACTAGAGGAATCATAAGCCTTTTCATTGGTTTGTTCTGTTTGAGAGGCTGATTGAGACTCTGAACTCATGGTTTCTCCCTAGCAAATATAGGTTTATTCAAAGATGGGTAACATCAAAAAATTATGGTGAAGCAAGACTAACTTGACCGGATTCAACATTGAATAATTGATATGAAATAGACAGATCATGTAAGTGTTTTTTTACCGATGCATGATCTAAAGTTGTCATAAAAACCTGGCTACCAAGTTGGCTTAATCGTTCAATTAAACGTTGTTGTGCGGTTAAGTCTAATTCTGCTGTCAGATCATCTAATAATACCACAGTTTCCTTATTACTCGCATGCAACATTGCAATTTGTGACAGTTTTAAGGCAATAATCAAGAGTTTTTTCTGACCTCTTGATAAAACAACGTCAGCATGCCCAAATGGGGTTTTTAAGCGCAAATCAGCACGATGTGGACCATATTCGGTATAGCGTCTTTCGATGTCTTTTTGGTGTTGATTCAGCAAGTCTTGCATGAGTCCCTGCTCTGTATGAAAACCCGGATTATATTCCAGTTCAATCTCCAGATCAGGTAGCAAATGACTTAAATCATTTTGAAAAAAGACATTCCATTGTTCCACAATACTTAAACGCTGAGAGTGTAAAATTTCACCATAATCACTCAACATTTTGTTCCACGGCTCTAAATCCACTAAAGAAATATTACGCCTGGTTTTAAGTAAAGTATTACGCTGTTTTAATGCGCGAGAATAATATTGCCAAGCAAAATAAAACTCAGGTTCCACGTGGAACATCAGCCAATCTAAAAGCTGACGGCGTGGTTTTGCCCCATGATCAATAATATCTGTACTTTGTGGATCAATATGCTGTAAAGGAAGCAGTTTAGCGAGTTGTCCTTGTGTAGCCACCGTATCACCATTGACCTTCATCAACTGCTCACCAGAGGCCAACTTTTGCATGCCAATTTTTTCAGTTGCAGATTGGGCGAAGACAATCGCATCTTCGGCAGAATATTGAATATAATTTTTGGGTATATGAGTACGGAATGACCGCCCTGTTGCAAGCAAATGGATTGCTTCTAGAATTGAAGTTTTTCCTGAACCGTTAGCGCCATAAAATACATTAAACGGTTGCAACCCTTGGAGTGCAACCGTTTTTAAATTACGCACACGTTCAATATTTAAACGCGTAAGATGCATATGAGATAGCCGAATTATACACGCATCGGCATTACGACATAAGTTTGGTCAGGATGTGCCGGATCTTGAACCAATACAGACTGGTTTGCCTCAGTCATGCTCATATTTACATCATCACCATCAAGCACACCTAAAACATCTAGCAAATATTGCGCATTGAAAGACATTTCAAGCGGTATGTTTTGATACTGGATTGCTAAATCTTCAATCGCTTCGTCTTGTTCAGGGTTATTTGCACGTAGCTGTAAAGAATCTTGATTAAAATTCAGGAAAACACCACGTAATTTCTCATTACTCAAAATTGCGACACGTTGTAATGATTGCTTAAATACATCATGGCTGATTAACACATGTTTATCGCCACCACGCGGAATTACACGACGATAATCAGGGAATTTTCCATCAATCAATTTCGTCGTAAAACGAACAGTGATATCGCCCTGCTCTTTGTCACGGCTAGGCGTATTAATCGTGACATTTAATAATTCACGGCCAATGAGCAATGTTAATTGTTCATCTTCAATACTGAGTAAACGCTGTAATTCACCTACTGCTTTACGAGGCACAATTGCTTGAACCAATTGAGCTGATGTAGAAGAAGCAGTAATTTCACAAAGTGCTAAACGGTGACCATCTGTTGTTACTGCACGCAATTGATTTTCATCAATTTCTAATAAAGTACCAGTTAAGTAGAAACGCACATCCTGTACAGCCATCGCAAAAGCAGTTTTTTCAAATAAACGCTTCAACTCACGTTGGGTGACTTGTACTTGTGTACCTTGGCTATTTTCAGTGGTTAATAATGGATAATCTTCTGCCGGTAAAGTACCTAATACAAAACGGCTATTACCAGATTTTAAAATACATCTTTGATCTTCAGTAATTTGCAAATCAATCAATGCAGCTGTAGGCAATGATTTACAAATTTCCATCAACTTACGAGCAGGAACTGTTGTTTCACCTGCTTCAATGCATGCCCCTTCTGTTAAAACAGTACTGGCAACCAGCTCGACTTCTAAATCAGAACCAGTAATGGTGAGTGCCTGAGCATTAGTCTGAATTTTGACGTTTGAAAGAATATTCAATGTGTGACGACGTTCTACCGCACCGACAACATGCGATAAAACATTGAGTAAGCTTTCTTTAGCGATTTTCAAACGCACGATTCATTCCTCTAGCAACTTGGAGCAAATATTTCATTTTTTAGCTGTGTACTATGCTGCACTTACGTAGACTTTGCAACAACGTCTTATTATTTCATTAACTCTGAAGTAGACGCAGTAGATTTTTATAATCTTCGTCAAAAATCGGATCTTCCTCTCGAAGACTTACAACTTTTTCGCAAGCATGCATCACCGTACTATGGTCACGCCCACCAAAAGCCATGCCAATTTCAGGAAAACTATCACCCGTCAACTCACGAGCAAGACCCATTGCTAACTGACGCGGTCGAGCATAGATTCGTGTCCGTTTTGGTCCTACCAATTCTTTTAAAGGAATTCGGAAATACTCACTGACCACACGTTGGATATTTTCTACACTAATTGTACGCGCTCGAATTGCCAATACATCTTTTAAAGACTCACGGACAACATCAAGATCAATTGGCGCACCCTTAAATCGAGAAATTGCGACGACTTTATTGAGTGCCCCTTCAAGTTCACGGACATTGGCAACTACTTGTTGTGCAATAAATAATGCACAGTTTCGAGGTAAATCAACGCCGCTATTTTCAGCTTTCTTCAATAGAATTTCGATACGAGTTTCAATATCTGGTGGTTCAACACCTACAGAAAGTCCCCAAGAAAAGCGAGATACCAAACGAGGATCCAACTCGGTCAATTCTTTCGGGTATCGATCTGAAGTTAAAATAATTTGTTTCGATTCATCAAGTAAAGCATTGAATGTATAGAAGAACTCAACCAGACTTGCTTCTTTCCCTGCTAAGAGATGAATATCATCGACCAACAGCAAATCTAAAGAACGGCAATTTTTCTTGAATTCTTCAACTTTGCCTTTTTGCAAAGAACTTACAAAATCCTGAACAAAACTCTCAGAGGTCATATACATCACCCGCGCATTTGGCTTGGCTTGTAATAAAGCATTGCCAACCGCCTGCATCAAGTGAGTCTTACCTAACCCTGTCGGACCATATAAGAATAAAGGGTTGTGCTGTGAAGCACCTAATTGTGTTAACACTTTTCTACATGTTTCAGCAGCCATCTGGTTCGAACGGCCTTCAACAAATAAAGAAAAAGTAAATTGAGGATTTAATAGCTTCTTTTTCGGTGATTTTGGGTTTATTACACTATTAGTAGGTGTACCAGAAATAGAATCTGGTTCTTTTTTTACTTTAAGACTTTGTTGAGGTGCAGTTTGCAAAGCAGCCGTTGTGGTTGCTGGCTGTTCACTAGATGACAAAATACTACCGGGACGAGAATCAACTAAAATCTCAACCTGACGTACACGCCCTTCTGATAACTGTTCAGCCAATATGGAAATTAATTCTAAATGGTTCTCTTGAATGTAACGCGTCCAATAAGGGTTAGGCGCATAAAGACGAAGTATACCTTCTACTTCTTCAGCAACTAATGGGCGAATCCACATCGCAAAGACGTTATCAGAGAGCTCTTGTCGCAAGCGAGTTAAGCAGTCTGTCCAAAGCATGTGTATCCCCTATTTCTGCGTTTTTAAATTCAAATAATCTAAAGATTAACCCTTCCTAGTGAGAAGGGGTCGCCATTCTAACCAAGTTATCCACATCTGTCATGACGATTTCGTTTGATTTTGTCTAAAAAGAAATCTCTTGTGAATAAATTTAAATTTAAAACGGCTTGTGTATAACTTTTTGCACATCCTGTGGA
>NZ_JABVBF010000128.1 GCF_013344765.1 Acinetobacter lactucae | reverse complement strand
CATTTAAACTATGATTTATTAAATGTTGGCTCAATATACGACGAAGTTCTAATACTGTTTCAGGTTTTAGTTGGATTGAATGCCCACCTTTAATGACTTTTTCTGAAATAGCCCCCTCCAAATGAGCACTTTTATACGGAACAATACCGTCTGTAATGGTGTTTGGATCATCGCTTTTGGTGATATTGCCCATAATAGAGTGAAAAACTAGACCTTCTTTAGGGGTTATGCCTGAGGTGAGTTCCATAAACTCAGATTTATTACTCAGATCGCTAGGGCCATTTTGAAGTTTATTATTGATAGTTCTTACAAAGTCTTTAAGGTCGTCGTCATTACTTATCAATGTATCAGTTAATGTTTTTAAAAATGTAGAGGGTAATCGAATAATTTTTCGTGCAGTTAAAGTGAACCATCGATCGGCATAGTTTGTCCCCCGATGCGGAGCCGCAAGGAAAATGACGCGATCAAAGTTTGGAATAGGTTCCATTTTTAAACGTTCGCTAATTACAGGATGTTTTCTCATACGTGCTTGTTCATAGTTACTCATCATAGGTAAGGCTTCTTTTAAAATATCAGCATTACTCACTAAAAGCCGACTAATAATTCCTCCCATGCTATGACCAATTAAAACAGCATTAGTGGCAGCGGGGTCTTGCGGATTAAGAGATCCAAATGCTTGCTTAAGTAATGCATAAATTTGAAAACGACTTTCTAAAATAGGCATATTGGTTGAGTAAAAGATTTGCCAAACTTGATAATTTTCACGTAACGTTTTATCTCCCATAATTTCATTGGTTACTGCAATCCATGCTTCTGGACTACTGGCCAGCCCATGAACCAATACAATTACTTTTTTATTTGGATTATAGGGTTCAAGCATATATAAATGTGGCATGTTTAATCGTTGATTGCGGTCAATCAGGGTCAAATATGCAGCCGCACCTAGATTATTTTCAGCCAGCCATAAACCATAAGGTGCAGAGAAATTTGCTGCCAGTGAGTATTCTTTGCCTGCAATATTAATTTTTTCGACATTGTAAGGGTCATAGATTTTTATTTTGAAATTTGGAATATTTAATATGTCACTTTGGGTCGCTATTTCATTTTGTGGTTCGGCCACCAGAGTAGAAGCAAGGTAATGGGCTTTATGAATATTCGGATTGATACCATTTGGGTAATTGTAAGCTAGAGGATCAAGGATATATGGGTTTTCTTTTTGGTTTGGGTCTTCTTTAGAGTGTAAAACTGCCACAAAATCTGAGCCGAAACCATCACGACGATTAATGGTTCTTAAGCCAGAGAAGTTCATGTTGTAACTTGAAGTGAATTTTTCAAGTTTTTTGCCTTGTAATTTTTGATAGGACCCAATATCAATCGTATATGTACTTTTACCAATTTTTATCTCGGAAGGAATTGTTGCGGAAGTATTCTTTTCACTATACACATTCACTAATTGATTGAGTGCCTGATTATAAAAATCTCGAATTTGTACTTGTCGATTATCAAAAATACGATCTTGAGGTTCGCGAGATGATTTAAATAAATAAGCATAGCTATAGCGAATACTTTTATCTAAAGCGTGAAGTTCTTGTTCCAAACAGTCGGCATTGTTTGCTTCTTCAGCTTTAGCATTTACATTATTGTTGGTTTTGCAATCATAAGACTCCGAAAGAGCCAAAGCTTTGGAAAGATAGAGTTCGCTGGCAGTAGATAATAATTGATCTCCCTGTATTTGAGGAATCTTCTCTAAATCAGCAATACATGTTTCTGGAGTCTGCATGCAAATTTTTGCATCCATACCAGACATATATAAAACATTTAGGCTGGCTTCGCTTAATTTTTTTTGGGTGAGAATACTATTACGTTCGTTAGAAATAGTGGTATGAAGTGTCTGTTTCTTCAAGCTCACCAACTGACAGCCACTTGTAGTTAATATACTAAATAGGCTGAGAATACATAAGGATTGGCGTAGGGGAAATATTAGTATTTTCATAACTAGACCTCATAAATAAGGCAGGGCAAAATTCAAATCAACTGAATTACATATGCGAAAAAACGAATTTCTAATCATCCTTTTTTAGAAAAAACATGAAATTTAAAGGCTAATGATGATGCCTAATTAGCCTTTAAAAGATTTTTGAAGAATAGGTTATTTATTTAACCCTCCACCCAAGGCTTTATAGAGTTCAATTTGATTATTTAATTTGGTTTGTTCGAGAATCAGTAAACCTTGTTGAGCCGAATATGCAGAACGCTGAGCATCCAAAACAGTCAAATAACTATCAATTCCAGTCCTAAAGCGGGCGGTAGAGAGTTTATAAGTGGTATCGGTTGCAGACACTAAACGGCGCTGGGCATTTAAACGTTCTTCGATATGTGCATGGGCTGCTAAGGCATCATTGACTTCGCGGAAAGAAGATTGAATCGCTTTTTCATATTCAGAAAGCGCAATCTTTTGCTCGATCTCTGAAACCTTAATATTTGCTTTACGAGTTCCCCAGTCAAAAATAGGCAGGTCTATACTAGGACCAACTGACCATGCAAAGCCGCCAGATTTAAATAAATCTTTCAGTTCCGTCGATGCATATCCAGCTGAACCTGTGAGTGTAATGGTCGGAAACATGCGGGCTTTTGCAGCGCCAATGTTGGCACCAGCTGCACGAAGTTGATATTCAGCTACTTTTAGGTCTGGACGGTTTTGTAGTAAATCGCTACTTAAGCCTGTTGAAAAATTCTTTTCTTGAGTAATCGTTTTAACCGACTGAGTCGGAAGCAGTTTTGATGGAATCGCTTGTCCAGCCAAAAGATTTAACAAGTTCTGTGCTTGTGAAACTTGTGTTCTGTAGTTTGCGACATCATTACGTGCTGTTTCGACTGAAATCTGGGCTTGGCGTACAGGTATTTCGCTATCAATCCCGACGTTAAAACGTTTCTGGTTGAGATTGTATGAATCAAGTTGAGCTTTTAAGGTTTGTTCCGCAAGGTTTAAGTTTGCTGTTGCAAACGAATAGTTTAACCAAGCTTGTGCAACTTGGCTCACCAAACTAATTTGAGTTGAGTCTTTAGCACTTTGTGTTGCAAGGTAGTTATTTAATGCCGCATCTTTAAGACTTTTAACACGGCCCCAAAAATCTAGCTCATACGCTGTTACACCTAATCCTACCTGAAATGTAGAATAAGGATTGTTAGGATCTACAGATGGGTTAACTTGCCTAATGGCGTTTGCTGTTGCACCAATGGTTGGAAGTTGATCATATTTAGTAATTTGGTATTGCTGCTGGGCACGTTCAATATTTAAAGCTGCTGTACGTAAATCACGGTTATTATTCAAGCTTATTTCAATGACTTCCAATAAACGAGGATCGGCAAAGAAAGTTTTATATCCTTGGTTAGCAATTGAAGGACCAGAATAAGATTCAGCGAAATTTTGTGGAATATCAGACTTAACAGCCGGTTGAGGCGATTGCATACTTATACATGCAGTTAAGGTGATTGAAAGTGTGGAAATCATAAATCCACGAGATAAAACAGCCGACTTAGACATGCTTTTCTCCAAATAATAGAATAAATTTAGATATAAGAGGAACAAGGGAAATTCTTTAATTTCCCTTGCTTTATTTCATTTAAGATTTAATTTTCTGCTTGGAAGAAAACAGTTTTTCGGCCGCACCTAGTACAAAGATAAAGAACACCGGTACAAAGAAAATTGCCAAAATTGTTGCTGAAATCATGCCGCCAAACACGCCAGTTCCGAGCGCATGTTGTGTTTCAGAACTTGCTCCTGATGCAATGACTAAAGGCACAACACCACAAGTAAAGGCAAGAGAAGTCATGAGAATAGGGCGTAAGCGAAGTTTTGCTGCGGCAACAGTAGCTTCAACTAAACTCATTCCTTCTTCTTTGAGCATCTTGGCGAATTCAACAATCAAAATTGCATTCTTGGCGGAAAGACCGATAATCGTAATCAGGCCAATTTTGAAAAACACATCATTCATCAGCCCTTTGCACATAATGGCAATGACCGCTCCAAAAATACCTAATGGTACTACCAGCATGACAGATAACGGAATTGACCAACTTTCATAAAGAGCTGCGAGTACAAGGAACACAACTAACATCGATAAACCAAGTAAGAATGCCATTTGTGATTCTGATTGTTTCTCTTGGAGAGAAATACCAGTCCATTCATAGCCAATCCCTTTTGGTAATTTTGCGATGAGTTGTTCCATTTCACGCATTGCATCACCAGATGAAGTATCGAAGTTAGGAATGCCCGCAATACTCAAAGATGGACGTCCGTTGTAGCGGTTGTATTGTTGGGGTGCTTTGTTCCATTGAGGAGTCACAACTTCTGATAAAGACACCAACTGGCCACTTGCACCCATTACTTTAAGATTCAAAATATCCTTTAATTGCATACGTGATTTTGCTTCAACCTGCACAATCACTTGCTGCATGCGGCCTTGATTTGGGAAGTCATTGATATACATCGAACCCATTGATGTTGAGATAATGTCTGAAACATCAGCGAATTTAACACCCAGAGCACTTAATTTTTCTCGGTCAATTTTTAGAGAAATACTATCTCCTTGAGGAAGGCCCTCATTCCAAACCATATAAAACTTTTTATTTTTGGCAGCCATTTCCATTAATTGATCTTGAGCAGCAAGCAATGCAGGCATACCTAAGTTCGCTCGGTCTTGTAATCGAAGGCTAAAACCAGAGAACGTACCTAACTCATCAATGGCTGGAGGTAGAACAGCCATTGATGTTCCTTCTTTACTATGTGCCATTGTTTCATTAATTGAGTTGGTCATCTCAGATGCTGAAGATGTTCTTTCCTTGAAATCTTTTAGTGTTGTAAAGGCAACGGCAACATTCTGACCTGAACCACCGAAACCCCAACCTAAAATTGACGTATTGCTTTTAACATCCGGATTGTCTTGAATGCTTGCTTCAAACTCTTTCACAACACTTTTAGTTCGTTCAGTAGAAGCATCAGATGGAAGTTGGAAGGTTGTTAAAAACCAACCTTGATCTTCTTCGGGCATAAATGCGGTTGGCCAATATTTCATTCCTGCAAAGGTTGCAACTGTAATAATGATAAACAGCACCATCATTGGAATGGAGTGTTTGATCACTTTAAAGAGAATGATTTCATACTTTTTAGTGAGGTTATCAAAGGTACGGTCAAACCATGCAAAGAATCCTTTTTTCTGATGATGTTCATCAATTGGTTTAAGAATTGTCGCACAAAGTGCAGGGGTTAAAATCAATGCTAACAGTGCAGAGAATAAGATCGACACTGACATGGTTAGCGTAAATTGCTTGTAAATGATTCCGACCGAACCACTGGCAAAAGCCATTGGTAAAAATACAGCAGCGAGTACCAAGGTAATCCCAATAATTGGACTCGTGATTTCTTTCATGGCTTTAGAGGTCGCTTCCTTGGGAGGTAAGCCCTCGGTCGCCATAATTCGTTCGACATTCTCTACGACAACAATCGCATCATCGACGATAATACCGATGGCGAGCACCATACCAAACATGGTGAGTACGTTGATTGAGAAACCCGCAAGCAGCATGACTGCAAATGTTCCTAACAATGCAATAGGAGCAACAATTGCTGGAATAAGTGTGTAACGGACATTGTGAAGAAATAGATACATCACAATGAAAACCAAAACCATGGCTTCAAGTAATGTGTGAATTACCTTTTCAATCGATATTTTGACAAATGGAGCAGTATCGTAAGGAATACTAAATTGCATACCTTCCGGTAAATTAACTTTTAATTCTTCAATTTTGGCTCTCACACCCTCAGCAGTTTTTACAGCATTTGCGCCAGGACTAAGCTGGATTGCCGCTGCCGTTGCTGGTTTACCATTTTCTAAAATAGCAAAGTTATATGCTTGTGAACCAATTTCAACATTCGCAACATCAGAAAGTCTAATGACACTACCGTTGATCTTACTTTTTAAGCTGATATTTTTGAATTGTTCAACGTCATTTAATTGTCCTTGAGCAGATAAAGGAACCGTAATGAGTTGTCCTTTCTCGGCAGGCAAATCACCTAAACGGCCAGGAGCAATTTCGACATTATTTTCACGAATTGCCGCATTTACATCACTGATTGAAAGACCATATGAAACTAACCGATTTGGATCTACCCAAATACGCATGGCCTTCTCGGCACCAAATGATTGAACTTTACCAACACCTTCAACACGTTTTAATTCTTCAACGACATTTCGGACAAGGTAATCGCTCAGATCAACTTCAGAATATTGATTGCTAGGTGAATTAATACCCACCAACATTAAGAAGCCAGATGATGTCGCCTCGACTTGTAGACCTTGTTGACGAACAATTTGAGGAAGACGAGCTTCAACGGCTTTAATTTTATTTTGCACATCAACCTGAGCCATATCGACATCTGTACCTGGTTTAAAGGTAGCCGATATTTGAGCCATACCCGAAGTGTCGGTGGTTGCGCTGTAGTAAAGTAAGTTTTTAACGCCGGATAGTTCTCTTTCAATCAGTGTCACTACACTGTCATTAATTGTTTTCGGAGTAGCACCTGGATAAACAGCACTAATGGTAACTTGTGGAGGCGCGACACTAGGGAAACGTGCTATGGGAAGTTTGGGAATACTAAGTAGCCCAAACAAGATAATGAAAATCGCAATCACCCATGCAAATACAGGGCGACGAATAAAAAATTGTGACAACATCATTGAGCTCCTTTAGTAACAGGTGCTTTCCAATTCGTTATTTCAAGCTTTTGATTAGGTTGAATGCGATCAATTCCCTCAACGATGACTTTGTCACCTACTTTGAGCCCTTTATTCACTAAATAGAACTGTTCATGTTGCTGTCCAAGTTCAATCGGACGAATATCTGCAGTGCCTTTAGCATTGATGACATAAACCTGTGGGTCACCATTGTTATTACGCTGGATCGCTTGAGCTGGTACAAGAAGGGCTTGAGGGACTGATGCTCGGTCAATATTGACACGTACATACATTCCAGGAAGTAATTTGCGTTCAGGATTGTTTACTACAATACGAATGGTGACATCGCCTGTTTCAGGATCTACATTGATATCCTCAAATAGCATCTTTGCGCTAACATTGTAGAATTGACCTTGGCTATTAGAAATACGAACGGTTTTATCATTGTTGGCAGATAACTCACCGCTTTGTAATGCAGCCTGTAAACGTTCGTATTCACCAATAGACTGCTTTACATCCACATAAACTTTGTCGATCTGCTGTACAGTAGCAAGAGTATTGGTATCACCTTGGCTGACTAAAGCACCTTCGGTCACAAATGATTGTCCAATACGACCAGAAATTGGCGCGCGTACTGTTGCGTATTGCAAATTAAGATTTTGGCGTACCAGTAAAGCTTTCATTTGCGCGACATCAGCTAAAGCCTGGCGATACTCTGCCTGTGCATTATTCACTTCTTGCTTACTAACCGCGTTACTTGGTAATAGTTGTTCGTAACGTTGTAGTTGAACTTTTAGACGAGCAACCTCTGCTTCAGCTTTATTTAAAGATGCTTGATTGCTATTAACATCAGCTTCAAAAGTTTCAGCGTTAATTTTGTAGAGGGCTTGACCCGCTTTAACTTCACTACCTTGAGTAAATAATACTTTTTCAATAATGCCGCCGACTTGCGGACGAATCTCGGCAGTACGGAAGGCCTGAACACGAGCTGGAAGGTTCTCGCTAAAATTAACAGATTGTGGTTTAAGACTTAATACACCTACTTTAGCAGGAGGAACTTCAGGCTGTTTAGTTTCTTCTGAGCTACAACCTTGGACAACTAGTCCAATAGATAAAAATAATGGAAGTAAAAAATGCTTTTGCATACTGTCCAACCCTATGGAGTTTTTGATGTTGTTATTATTTTGAGTAAGTGTGTAATCAAGGTCATTGAAATGTGGAAAAAGTGTGGAGATCAGCACATAAATAAGCGTATTATGTAGTTTGACTGAAATTTTTCGATGATTTATCTATGTTCGAAGCTTCATTTTCTTTTGATTGCCGTGATAAACAAATTCTTGTTGTAGAAGATGAATACGATATTGGGGACATTATTGAACAATATTTAAAACGTGAAGGCATGCGAGTTATTCGGGCAATGAATGGTAAGCAGGCAATCGAAATTCATGCATCACAACCCATTGATTTGATTTTACTTGATATTAAATTACCTGAACTCAATGGTTGGGAAGTACTGAGTAAAATTCGTCAAAAAGCACAAACGCCCGTCATTATGCTGACTGCATTAGATCAAGATATAGATAAAGTGATGGCCTTGCGAATCGGCGCAGATGATTTTGTAGTCAAGCCTTTCAATCCAAATGAAGTGGTTGCACGTGTTCAGGCTGTTCTTAGACGAACCCATCAGAATAAAAAAACGGTTATCAAAACTCTAATTTATAAAAATATTGAAATTGATACTGAGATTCATAGTGCTTATATGAATCAGATGGGAAAGAAGACCTTACTTAACTTGACATTAACTGAATATAAAATACTACTCTTAATGATTAATCAGCCACATAAAGTATTTACGCGTGGAGAATTGATGAATCAATGCTTGCCCGATAGTGATGCTTTAGAAAGAACGGTTGATAGCCATGTCAGTAAGTTAAGAAAAAAACTAGAAGAGTATGGGCTTGAACACATGCTTATTAATGTCCGCGGTGTCGGATATAGATTAGATCATCCCCAAGAATAATAGGATTGGATAGAAACAAGCCGACATACTGCAAGTTGAGATACGACAATGAAAAATAAATTAGGGATTAATAAGCAATTTTTTATTGCTTTTAGTATGGTGAATTTAAGTATCACTTTATTGTCTGTATTTGTAGGCTATGTTGTTTATAACTATGCAATTGATCATGGATGGGTTTCATTAAGTTCCTTGCAAGGAGACTTTACAGATTTTCATCTTGTTGACTGGATTTGGCTAGGTATAGTCATTTTATGTGGTTCAATTATTTCTTTAATCATTGGAATGCAGTTAGCAAAAAGATTTATTGTGCCCATTAATTCATTGGCAGATGCCGCGAATAAAATTAGTGAGGGTGATTTATCTGCTCGAGCAAATGATCAAAAAGTTCACTCCACAGAGATTTATACATTAATTTTAAATTTTAATGATATGGCTCAAAAGCTTGAAAGCTCTGTACAAAATGCACAAGTATGGAATGCTGCTATTGCTCATGAATTAAGAACACCCATCACAATTTTACAAGGTAGATTACAAGGCATTGTAGATGGAGTTTTTAAAGCTGAGCCCGAGCTAATTCGAAGTTTGTTGAACCAAGTAGAGGGGCTGTCCTACCTAGTAGAAGACCTGAGAACATTGAGTTTATTTGAAAATAAACAGCTTAAGTTAAATATTGAGTCAGTTGACTTTTTGAGATGTGTTGAAAAAGTAATACGGATGTTTGATGAAAAACTTAGAGAATCAAATTTCACTATAAATTACGACATTTCTAATGATCTTGTATCTTGCGATGCAAGACGTATGGAGCAAGTCTTAATCGCGTTGATTGATAATGCAATTAGATACTCTAATCCTGGAAATTTAAACATTAAGTCTTCAGTTGAACAAGGACAATGGATTTTAGAAATAGTCGATGAAGGACCGGGAATTCCCGTTGAATATCAAAAAGAATTATTCAATCCATTTTATAGAGTAGAGCAGTCTAGAAATAAAGCTTTGGGAGGGACAGGGTTAGGCTTAGCAGTCGTGCAAGCCATTGTTTTAGCTCATTCTGGCACCATTCGATATGAAAATCGAAATAGTAGAAGTGTATTTACAATTAAAATAAACCTTGAATGATCAAATGTGAGTAATGAAAAATTATGCTATCTAATCCAATTAATACCTTATCTATGTCTATGGGGCTAATTTTTGGTTTAGCTGGTTTACCACATATTCTTATGCGCTTTTTTACAGTACCAAATGCTGCTGAAGCATGCCGTTCAGTCTTTTATGCTTCTGGTTATATTGGTTACTTCTTTATTGTCTGATGAAAATTTATAGAGTAATTGAGTAGAGATAAAGGCTAAATCTGTTGAATTTATGGAAGCTTTTACAGACAAATCAGAACTGAGCCTAAAAGCATTTAGATCATCTTCCCATTTATGACTTCCCAATAATAGATCTAATTCAAGACTATCTACTTTATTAAAATTTGTTAGACATTGAACTGAAGAAACTATCTCTGAGTTATTCAAATATTCAGGAGACATGCTTTCAATATAAC
>NZ_JABVBF010000127.1 GCF_013344765.1 Acinetobacter lactucae | reverse complement strand
TATTTATAAACTGAACTATTTTTTTATCAAAAAAAAATTTCTATGATCTTTTCGATGATTTAAGCTTGAAAAAAATGATTTTAGCCCAATATTCAAAAAACAGATGTGAATTCAAAGATATTTTTTATTTAACGGTTACTGATCAAAGCCAAAACATTTCAAGCAAATTGTGCTATCATGCACGGTTTTTCACTGCCACAGATTCAACAAAGAGTAAGCAAAGATGAGCGATATGCATTCCCCTACTTCTCAAGTAGCGGCTCTGATTAGCCGAGGCAAAGAACAAGGTTACTTAACTTACGCTGAGGTTAACGATCATCTGCCGGACTCGATTACTGAAAGCGAACAGATTGAAGACATTATTCAAATGCTTCAAGACGTTGGTATTCCTGTACACGAGCGTGCACCTGAATCTGACGATACGATGTTCGGTGAGTCGACTGACACAACTGATGAGGTTGCTGAAGAAGAAGCTGCTGCCGTACTTGCATCGGTTGAAAATGAGCCTGGACGTACGACAGACCCTGTACGTATGTACATGCGTGAAATGGGTACAGTTGAGCTGTTAACCCGTGAAGGTGAAATCAGCATCGCCAAGCGTATTGAAGAAGGTATCCGTGATGTTCTTAATTCAATTGCTTACTGGCCAAATGCTGTTGAAGTTGTATTAAAAGAATATAATGATTTCTTAACTGGCGAGCGCCGTCTTGCCGATATTTTATCTGGCTATCTTGATCCAGAAACTGACGATGATATTCCTGAAGTTCTAGAAGACGAAGCTGAACTTGAGGAAGAAGAAACGACAGCAACACCAACCAAAGAAGTTAAACTTGATGACGATGAAGAAGATGAAGAGTCAGAAAGTGATGATGACTCTGAAGGTGATTCTGGTCCTGACCCTGAAGTCGCAAAAGTTCGTTTTACTGAATTAGAAGCTGCTTGGGCTAAAACAAAAGCAGTTGTTGAAAAGCATGGTCGTAACAGCCCAGAGGCAGAAGAAGCTTTAGAAGCTTTAGCTACTGTGTTTATGATGTTTAAATTTACACCACGTTTATTTGACATCATCTCTGAAATGATTCGTGGTACACATGAGCAAATTCGTGCCAATGAACGTGAAATCATGCGTTATGCAGTACGTCGTGGCCGTATGGACCGTACTCAATTCCGTACATCTTTCCCTAAACAAGAATCTAATCCAGCTTGGTTAGATGAACAAATTGCTAAAGCTCCTGCTGAAATCAAGGCGCATTTAGAAAAAGTTCGCCCAGATGTTTTAGCATTCCAGCAAAAGATTGCAGATATTGAGAAAGAGCTTAGTTTAAGCGTTGCTGAAATTAAAGATATCTCTAAACGTATGGCAATTGGCGAAGCGAAAGCACGTCGTGCCAAGAAAGAAATGGTAGAAGCCAACCTTCGTTTGGTAATCTCTATTGCGAAGAAATATACCAACCGCGGTTTACAGTTCCTTGACTTGATTCAAGAAGGGAACATTGGTTTGATGAAAGCTGTAGACAAGTTTGAATACCGTCGTGGTTATAAATTCTCGACTTATGCAACTTGGTGGATTCGTCAGGCAATTACCCGTTCGATTGCCGATCAGGCTCGTACAATTCGTATTCCAGTACACATGATTGAAACGATTAACAAGATCAACCGTGTATCTCGTCAATTGTTACAAGAAATGGGCCGTGAACCAACACCTGAAGAATTAGGTGAACGTTTAGAAATGGATGAAGTTAAGGTTCGCAAAGTACTGAAAATTGCTAAAGAACCGATCTCGATGGAAACACCTATTGGTGATGATGAAGATTCGCATCTTGGCGATTTCATTGAAGATCAAAACATCACTTCTCCAATTGATGCTGCGACTTCAGAAGGCTTAAAAGAAGCAACTCGTGAAGTACTTGAAAACTTAACTGAACGTGAAGCTAAAGTATTAAAGATGCGTTTTGGTATTGATATGCCAACCGATCACACACTTGAAGAAGTTGGTAAACAATTTGACGTAACACGTGAACGTATTCGTCAGATTGAAGCGAAAGCATTGCGTAAATTACGTCACCCTTCTCGTTCTGAACACTTACGTTCTTTCTTGGAAAATGACTAAGTTTTGAGAGCTTGAAATTTCAAAATTAAGCCCCATTTAACAGAAAGAGCTATAAACGCCTGCGATAATGCAGGCGTTTCAAATCATGAGGTAACTTATGTTAGACCGCACTCCATCTCGCGAACTACAAGAACATCTTTGGGTATTTCCGATGGATTATCCAATTAAACTTATTGGCGATGCGGGTGAAGAATTACGTGTTGCTGTAGTTGATATTTTGGTAAAACATTTTCCAGACTTCGATCACTCAACATTAAAAGTTCAAGAATCTCGCACCGGCAAGTATCATTCTTTAACAGCACAATTGCGCTTTGAAGAATTGGAACAAGTTCATGCACTGTATGCTGACTTGGCTGCTTGTCCGCAGATTAGAACTGCGCTTTAATTTTAAGTTCTTCAATAAATACCACAGTCAGGCATGCTTACTGTGGTATTTTTTTGGAAATTTTAAAACCTCCACACCACGAAAAACCATACAAATATTTAGAATTCCTTTTATAAAATCCTTTAAAATTACAAGGTTTTCGGCTTTATCTAGTAGATATTCACTGGGCGCCGCATAAACTAACCTATAGGAAGAGATTGTGATGAGCCTTGATAAACCTAACTTAATCATTCGGCAATGGAACGATTTACAAGATTATCAAAGCAAATTTGAAACCATGAAACTCTTAACAAATGAGCGAGATCAAGATACGCCCGATGAGTTATGGTTACTTCAGCATCATAATGTTTTAACTCAAGGTCAAGCTGGCAAACCTGAACACATTCTCATTTCATCAGATATTCCTGTAGTACAAACTGATCGTGGGGGACAAGTAACTTGGCATGGACCCGGTCAACTTGTGGCTTACTTCATGTTCGATCTTAATCGTCTAAAATGGAACGTACGTACATTAGTCAGTTTTGCTGAACAATTCATGATAGATGTTTTAAAAAAATACGGAATTGAAGCGTATGCTAAGCCTGATGCACCAGGAGTATATGTAGATGGCCGTAAGATTGGTTCCTTAGGTTTTAAAATTCGTCGTGGCCGTAGCTACCATGGATTAGCGCTAAATCTGGACTGTGCTCTAGATGGATTCCAGACAATCAATCCTTGTGGCTACGCAGGTTTAGAAATGGTTCGTATACAAGATTTGGTGACTCCTTATCCATCATTCACTCAACTTTGCCAAGACTTTATTGAGTATATTAAGAATACTGGGTACTTTAATGACCCAGAAGTCAAAACTGAATAAATCGCTTTGCGATGAAATAAAAATGGATTAGAGTAATTACTCTAAATTTGCTTTTGCATAATTTTAACAAGGGATACGCGAGTGATTTCAACAAAAGCTGTAAAGCCTACTCTGCAACTTGCCTACGTTAAGCTCATGATGGATGTTGTTGGTCGTGGCTTAGTCATGGCAAGTCAAGTGGACACTGAAATACAAGAGGAAGTATCTAAATTTCCTGTTCACTTTGTACTTTCAATGAATGTTTTCCCCAATGGACCAGCATTTTTTGCTCGAGTCACAGAAAACAAACAGTTAGAGCTACTCAAAAGAGCGGAAAAAAAGCCAGACTTGACCATTACATTCAAACATGTAACTCATGCATTTTTGGTATTTTCTTTTCAAGAAAGTACGGCTCAAGCATTTGCTAATGACCGAATGATTGCTGATGGTGACGTATCTGCTGCCATTCGCTTAGTACGCTGTTTAAATAAAATGGAATCTCTTATTTTACCTAAATTGGTTGCATCACTTGCAGTCAAAGAATACCCAACCGAACTCACCCTAAAAGAAAAATTCAACGAAGCTGCAAATATTTATCTAAAAGTAGCTAAGTCCTATTTCAAGCGGAGCGCATAACATGGCTAAACCATATTACGAATTCTTTTGTCCTGTAAAAGTCATTGCTGGTAATGCTGCGTTAGAACATATTCCGTTTGAACTTGCAACTTTAGGTGCAAAACGTCCTCTTATCATTACAGATAAAGGTGTTCGCGCAAATGGTTTACTCAACCCTATTGAAGCTGCATTCAGCACGACCGATGCTGTCATTGGTCATGTTTTCGATGACGTCCCACCAGACTCAAGTTTAGAGGTCGTTCGTCTTGCAGCAGAAGCTTATCGTACAAACAAGTGTGATGCGATTATTGCCGTAGGTGGCGGTTCAGTTATCGATACCTCTAAAGCAACTAACATTTTAGTGTCTGAAGGTGGAGATGACTTACTTCAATATTCTGGTGCACACAACTTACCAAAACCATTAAAACCATTTTTTGTCATTCCAACAACTTCCGGTACTGGTTCTGAAGTGACAATGGTTGCTGTGGTTTCAGATACTCAAAAGAATGTTAAGTTAGCATTTGCTTCTTATTACTTAATGCCACATGCAGCGATTTTAGATCCACGCATGACGCTTACATTGCCTCCTCATTTAACGGCAATGACAGGTATGGATGCATTAACACATTGTGTTGAAGCTTATACATGTATGGCTGCAAACCCACTTAGCGATGCTTATGCAAGTGCTGGAATTAAAAAAATCAGCGAAAATTTATTTAATGTCTTAGAAAATCCAAATGACTCACAAGGTCGTTTAGAACTAGCACAAGCCTCTACAATGGCTGGCATTGCATTCTCTAACTCAATGGTAGGCCTTGTACACTCTTTAGGTCATGCTTTAGGTGCTGTGGCTCACCTGCCTCACGGTTTATGCATGAATTTATTCTTACCATATGTACTTGAATACAATAAGCAAGTAAATGGTCAGAAAATTGGTGAGTTACTATTACCATTAGCTGGTGCTGATATCTATGCCCAAACTCCAGCAACCCAACGTGCAGACAGAGCGATTGCTACGATTTTGGCAATGCGTGATCGTCTATTTACTTTAACCAAGTTACCACGCACTTTACGCGAAACAGGCAAAGTAACTGAAGCACAGCTCGATGAAGTTGCAGAGAAAGCACTAAATGATGGCTCAATTATTTACAATCCTAAAGAAGCAAGCCTAAAAGATATCCGAGATATCTTACAAAAGGCATGGTAACAAGATAAGTTAAATTAAAAAAATATATCATAAGATCCTGATTTTTAAATAAAATCAGGATCTTTTTTATAGATGTGAATCTGTATTCATCATTTTATTTGTAAATATGGCAAAAAATTTGCTAAAAAATCGATGAAAGTACTGACAATTTGCATCAATTTAGGATAGATTGGCGCACTTTATCTTTTTCTGTAGGGGGGATCGTTCGTCTCAAACGATCCTTAACACCAAGCTGATCCTTGATCAACGATTATGAGGATAACGCCGTTGACAACTATCTCTGGGACTCCGTCTGTAGTTAAACTACAAAAAACGTTAGGTCTTTGGCATATTATTATTATTGGTTTAGCCTATATTCAGCCAATGACATTATTTGACACATTCGGTCTAGTTTCCGAAGAAAGTCATTACCATGTTCCGACTTCGTATATTTTTGCATTAATTGCAATTTTGCTGACATCCATTAGTTATGGACATATGATTAAGCGCTATCCGTCTTCAGGTTCAGCTTATACCTATGCACAAAAATCCATTCATCCAAATGTTGGATTCATGGTCGGTTGGTCATCTTGGTTAGATTATTTGCTTTCACCAATGGTCAATATTATTTTAGCTGGTATTTATCTTGATGCATTATTCCCTACAGTCAATCATTGGGTATGGGTGATTGTATTAACAGCGTTCATGACTGGTATTAACTTACGCGGTGCACGTTTTGTTGCCAATTTTAATAGCCTCATTGTATTTGTACAGTTACTCGTGATCGGTATATTTACTTATCTGGTCTATAGCAAATTACAAATGGGCTATAATGCAGAAGGCCCTATTACAGCAGCAACCCGTTATCAGTTGTGGAGCTTAGAGCCTTTCTGGAACGAGTTGACATCCGTGGGTGCATTGGTCACTGGTGCAACATTACTTTGCTTCTCGTTTACTGGATTCGATTCTTTAAGTTCTTTGGCAGAAGAAACAAAAGATACTGAAAAAACATTACCTAAAGCGATTTTCTTAACAGCACTTATCGCTGGAGTAATCTTTGTCATCAGTACTTACTTCATGCAAATTTACTTCCCTAATGACCCTAAAAACTACTTTGAAGATGTTGCAGCAACACAGCCAGACATTTTATTACTAGTAGGTGGTTCATTATTTCAGTCATATGTTCTTGCTTTTGCAATCATTACTGTCATGGCATCTGGTATTTCAGCTCATGCAGGTGTATCACGCTTGATGTATGCGATGGGACGTGATGGTGTAATCAATAAAAAAATCTTTGGTCATGTTAGTCCAAAGAACTATACGCCTTCATACAATATTCTTATTGTAGGTGTTGTGGCACTAGCAGCAGGCTTCATGAGCTTAGATATTGTCATTTCAATGATTAGCTTTGGTGCATTAACGGCATTCACATTTGTTAATTTATCCGTGATTTCACGTTATGCTTTACGTGATGGCCGCACCAAGAATTTCAAAGACATTTTTAACTTCGTCATTATTCCACTCCTTGGTTTCTTTAGTATCTTTGCCTTATGGCTTGAGATTGAAGAGACGGCTTTAAAATATGGTTTGTGGTGGGCAATGTTCGGTATTTTATATCTAGGTTATAAAACCAAAGGATTTAAATATCAGGCACCACAACATAATGAGCACGAATAACCCCCTTGTAAAAAAGGCGCTTTAAGCGCCTTTTTTATGGTCAGGTTAACCAAAAATTTTATTCACAATACTTTGCACACGTTGAGCATAAAGTTTCGCTGTTTCAAGATCACCAGTAGGAACTTCCTCTACACTTGCATCAGAAGGTGATTGAACTAAAAGCCCAACTGAGCCACCTAAGTTATTCACATCTTCACGTGTTGCGTCTTTTGTATTCGCAGGTAATAAACCAAGACTTACCCAAATTCCACCATGCTGCGATGCTAAAGTTTGTAATTGGATGAGAGTTACTTGCTTATCCCCATTTAAGCTCGCGCTGTTTGTGAAACCTGCAAATACTTTATCTTGCCAACCACGTGTAAACCATACTTTCGAAGTTGCATCAGCAAACTTTTTAAACTGCCATGGTGCTGTGCCCATATAAGTCGGAGCACCAAAGACAATCCCCTTCGCATCATTTAATGTCTGCCAATCTTGCTCAGTAATATTCCCCTCTCGATCAATTTGGATGAGCTGCGCATTAATTTCATTTGCAAACGTTTCAGCCACTACCTTGGTATGGCCATAACCAGAGAAATATACAACCGCGATATTAGAGTTAGACATGGGAGAAAACCTTTGTTTTATTAAATTCCATTTAATGATATATTTTAGAAACTAGGTGTCAATTAGTTACTAAATGGTAACTAGGGTAATTTTTAAGAAATTAGCAGGAAAATAGTATGAATGAATGTCTAAAATATAATGTTTTTCAACAACATTGCCCTGCTCGTTTATTTTTTGAAAAAATTGCAGATAAGTGGGTTTTATTGATTTTAAATGTGCTTGAAGAGGAAACTCAGCACTTCAATTTGCTCAAAAAGAATATTCAAGGTATTTCGCCGAAAGTGCTATCTCAAAAATTAAAAATGTTGGAAAGAGATGGCTTTATCGAACGAAAAATCCAGGACACCTCCCCAATTCGTGTTGATTACTCACTGACTTCTTTGGGAAAAAATGTTGCTGCAATGGCATTCCAATTAAAAGAATGGGCTGAAACCAATATTGAACAGGTTTTAGCAGCCCAAATCACATATGATGAAAAAGTGTTAGAACGAGCTTAACTTATAATTCCTTTAAAATTTCATTGAACTTTATCGATTAGGCTTTGTTCTTAGCTTAAGGATGACTCAACTTAATTAATTTTAATTGGTTCAGGTGGCGCACTTATTTTAAATTGAATAGTTAAAGGTTCGCATTGTTTTAACTCCTGATCATTTTTCAAATAGGTGCTTTCTAGACCATATTTCCAAGTACCATTCATGATTTCAAATGCAGGATAATTGACAATAAAAGTCTTGGTTTCATTAGGCTGATATTCGTAGGTTTGAGTCTCTTTACACTCATTTTCTGGGTAAGAACGCTTTGTATTTCCCAATAAATAGAGTTCTAAAGGTACATAACACGCAGGTTGTCTTTCTTGTATTTTCTCGAATCCCTGATTAGTTTGAGTAATCTGTAAAGCAATTGTGCCATTTAAAGTTAACTGGTGCGCATATTTAAAAATAGTTTCTTTTTCTATGGGTTCACGCGTTACATTATTGAGAAACTGTAATTTACGCTGTAAGCCATGACAATCATCCTCAACAGGTGCAGGTAACCAGATTTCATTATCTTTTGAGTCACCTTTATCTCCATCTGCTGGCGTTTCAAAATCACCCGGTTTACCGGGTTTGGTTGGATACCCCGACCCGCCTAAACTGGCACCGCCTGCAAATAAATCCTCTCCGCAAGCAGTCAAAAGACCACCTACTAAAATAAAGCTCATGGATATTATTAATTTTTTATAAGTTGTTTTCGTCATATTGATAAGCTCCGAAACGGAAAGTTTTGGTTGCACCCTCTTTTCCTTGATCGAGTGCACAACGTTCAATGGCTAACTTAAGTACTTGTAGTGATAAATCTTCCCATAAGCGTAAACTTGCTTGTTTAAGTAAATGAATTGACTCATCTGTTAGTTCATCAGCAAAAATTGCTTGTTCTAAATAGGGTTCTTTTTCTGGCTGAAATAAATTATGAACTCCGGCAGCTAAATGTGCCTCTAAGTTATTCGTTAGTAATTTTCGAACTTCGAATTGCTCCACATCAGGCATAAAACTACGCTGCTGTAACATCACAAGGCCATCTTCTTCTTTCACAATATTAAGACGTTCGAGTTCGTTCAAAATAGATCGCGGATGTTTTTCGGTTGAAACTTTCTTTACTAAATTTTCAAAGCTAATCTGATCATTACTTACAAATGGAATTTTCTCTGCCAATCCCTCTGCAAGCCACAAACCTATCACCCGAGCGGGAACACTTACTGGCTCTGCTACTTTTGCCTCTGTTAAAGGCTGTCCAGCCTGCATCACCTTTTTAAATGCATTGACGTCTTTGCGATGTAACCCTGAAAGTAAACTAACTGCTGAATCAGTTGGTTTTTGCTCTATACGCTCTAATTCAGCTAAAGCCTGTTGATAAAAAACTGGTTTTAAAGCAGTTACAAAGTCGTTATATCCAACTCCCGAACGAATTAACCACTGAGTCAGATATTCCATTAACATTAATACCTGCTTTTGATTAAGTTCTGCATTATTCGTTTGGAGTGTGGTCATAGGGTAACAATTTTCCTTCATATTTGAAAAACAGTATGGGCCGAGCAATTGTCACACTGAACGGTTTAAGATGCAATTTTCATTCTTAGACCTCTTTTGGAAACCGATCAACATAATGATTTGGAGCCTTAAAATGAGTAAAAGAAATACTGATTGAGACATCCAAACTTTCTACACTATGCCACCAACCAATGGGGATAAACAAAGCATCCCCAGCATTTAAAATACATTCAACTGGCGTAATTGATTTTGCTAAAGGATATTTTTCAAAATCAATTTTATTTGCATTACTCAATTCACTAAACACCCAGTGATCGTTATACAAATGAGGAACTTGCAAGGCAGGAATTAAAGTTACTTTTTTCCGTCCATAAATTTGGACTAACATATTGTTAGTTAAATCATGATGTAATGGCGTAAAAGTTCCTTTAGGTCCAAACCATAAAAAACTACGCCCATCTTTTAAAGCCAAGTCACAATAACCTTCTGCAAAATCATCTATGTCTAAAAATAGTTCTTGAAGCATCTGATGACTGTTAGTCGCATTATTTGCAGTCATATAGAAATCATTGCTGGCATCAACTGACATAACTTTTGATACAAACTCTGACATCTTCATTTTTTGTTTTAGTGATGGAGAATGTCTTTCAAATTGCTCATCTTTATTTCTATTCATTTGGACTTCAACTAAATGCTGACCAAACTGTGATGCAAAATATTCTGGAGACCATTTACGTAAAGCTGACCAATGTTCTATTCCATTTTTTAAAATTACAGGGCGATGTTGACTATAGTAATCCTTCATAAAATCAGAAAAACTTGGAGCAGTAATTGAAGGAACTTTTTTACTATAGTCAGAGTTTAGCTGTGCCAACTCATCTACAGTTTCTATTAACCATTCACGCTTTTTAAGT
>NZ_JABVBF010000126.1 GCF_013344765.1 Acinetobacter lactucae | reverse complement strand
AGTTTTAATGTTTTGATCTAACATCTGTTTTTACTCCAATGCATCCAAATTCTTTCAATAGATGCATAGTACGTTAAAACATAAAATAGGTGAAACAGTATGTTTTTATAGATTTGATCGGTTTTTTGAATTATGGAAAACATTCATAAATAAGATCAAGAATTTATCTCTAAAATAGGCTTTTTTATCTTTTCTAGCGTTTTAAAGTGAAAGTATTTAAAAATTTATATATGTTATATGGCTGTAAAGATTTTATGTCATAACATTAAAAGGTACTTTCATGTCATTGCAACGCGGCATTTATCAGCATTATAAAGGTAATCTCTATCAAGTTTTTTCTGTGGCAAAACACAGCGAGACTGAAGAAGAGTTAGTCGTTTATCAGTGTCTTTATGGTGACTATTCAACTTGGGTACGTCCACTAGATATGTTTACTGAAACGGTTCAACTGGCTGATGGAAGTATCGTGCCGCGCTTTAAGTTAATTCAAAGCACTTAACTCAAACGGCTGTCATATAAAATAACGATTTTAAAAGGTGAATATATGCCAAATACTTTTTTCTTACAAAGAGTTGCCGATTTATATGACACCTTTAAACGACATGATGCCCAGCAGGCAGATCGTTTGCTGAGGTATCGCAATATTGAGGCAGAGTCTGCAAAACTGCTATCGCAATTTATTCGAATGCAGCAAGCCAAATCAATTTTAGAAATCGGTACTTCAACAGGTTATTCTACTTTATGGCTTGCTGAGGCGGCACAAGCAACTCACGGAAAAGTAACCACGCTTGAAATTGATGTCAATCGGAGTAATGAAGCTAAACGCCATGCGACTGAACTGGCATTAGACGAATTGGTTGATTTTTGGGTGGGAGATGCAGCCGACTATTTAAAAGAAGCTCAGGAAACTTTCGATTTTATTTTGTTAGATGCTGAGCGTCCTGCTTATGAGAATTATTGGCCAGATTTAAAACGTTTAATGAAGCCAAAAGGTGGCGTACTCATTATTGATAATGTTATTTCACATGCGGCTGAAGTCAGTTCATTCTTAGCTTTAATTAAAAAAGATGAAAATTTTATGAGCAGTATTTTACCTGTAGGCGCTGGTTTATGCATTGTAGTGGCAAGGTAAGCCATTTAAAAAAATGATTTATTCATTCATAAAGGCCTGTTCAAAGCAGGCCTTAATTCATTGTGTTATGAAGCATTAACTAAAGATAGGCGAGTAAAGTGTAAGTCGAATTCTAAATATTTATGTACAAAAGCAGCTTTGTCTGTTGAGCGTAATAAGTTGTCATAAATAAATTCTGGTACAGGATGATAAAGTTCGCCTGAACCATCGCTATAAAATATTTTTAGATGACGTGAAGTCGCATTGTATTTCCATGAAGTGACTGCCACAGTATTCGCCATAAATTTTTCCCCTTTTATTTCATATTACTTAAGCTCAAAAAACATCGGTTATTTATTCGACATTACTCAAACTTCATGTAATGGGGAAGGGCATAATTGTAAAAGTATCAGTAGAAAATGTGATGTGCTTATTCAAAACAAAAGAACCATCCGATGAGGGATGGTTCTTTGAGTTTTTAAAATCTAATAAGAGATTAGATTTTACCAACTAGGTCGATAGATGGAGCAAGAGTAGCTTCGCCTTCTTTCCATTTAGCTGGGCAAACTTCACCTGGGTGAGCGTGTACGTATTGAGCAGCTTTTACTTTACGAAGAAGTTCAGATGCGTCACGGCCGATACCACCAGCGTTGAGTTCAACGATTTGGATTTTACCTTCTGGATCGATAACGAAAGTACCACGGTCAGCTAAACCTTCAGATTCGATAATAACGTCGAAGTTTTTAGAAAGAGTCCAAGTTGGGTCACCAACTAATGGATATTGGATTTTTTTGATTTCTTCAGATGTGTCGTGCCAAGCTTTGTGAGTGAAGTGTGTATCAGTAGATACAGCATAAATTTCAACACCAAGTTTTTGGAATTCAGCGTAGTTGTCAGCTAAGTCACCAAGTTCAGTTGGACAAACGAAAGTGAAGTCAGCTGGATAGAAGAATACAACAGACCATTTACCTTTAAGGTTAGTTTCGTTAACTTCAACAAATTGGCCGTTGTGGTAAGCAGTTGCTTGGAATGGTTTAACTTCAGTATTAATCAAGCTCATCATTGTCTCCATGATTGAGGTTTATATTTAAACTTGTTTACGAGATGTAGAATAAATAAAAATTCTTTATTGGGGAAATAGTATTTTTACATGACTAAAATCGGAAAATCGAATAAGTGATAAATTTACGATTTTTAAGTCCCCAAACACTGTATTCGATTTGACTGCAAAAACATGTAAATCAAATGACAGTTATCGTAAAAGAAACTTGCCTAACAACATGAAGTCTAGTGAGACAAAATTCAAGGGCAAAATTTTAAAAAATTAAAAATATATAAAAACCCAACTGTTTTACCTTATGGTCATTAGAGCGTAAAATAGAGGATTGTTGTATTTTCAGGAAAATTTGTCTGTGCAGAATGATTTAAATATTGATCAGTGGGTGATGGCAAGAGATCGTTACCGTTTAAATCGTTTGCGTAAAGATAAAAAAGCCAATGCAGCAGAGATTGAAAAATTATTTGAACAATCTAATGCCAAAGTCAGGCAGCGATTTGAACGTCTCCCTAAAATTAAACTGAATCAGGATCTACCAGTTTCTCAATATGCTGATCGTTTAATTGATGCAATTCAAAAGCATCAGGTCATTATTGTGGCGGGTGAGACGGGTTCGGGTAAAACCACACAGCTTCCTCAGATTGCAATGTTAGCAGGCCGTGGCTTAACCGGTATGATTGGTCATACCCAGCCACGTCGTTTAGCTGCGCGTAGTGTTTCTCAGCGTATTGCAGAAGAAGTTGGCGAAAAGCTTGGCGAATCGATTGGTTTTAAAATTCGTTTTAATGAACAAGGTTCGCAAGATTCAATTGTACGGTTAATGACCGATGGTATTTTGCTTGCCGAGTTAGGCAATGACCGCTTCTTGTCTAAATATGACACGATCATTATTGATGAAGCGCATGAACGCTCACTCAATATCGATTTTATTATGGGTTATTTAAAGCAGTTACTGCCAAAACGCCCAGATCTAAAAGTTATCGTGACTTCGGCCACTTTAGATGTAAATCGCTTTAGTAATTACTTTAATGACGCACCTATTTTTGAAGTAGAAGGGCGTAGTTATCCTGTCGAAGTGCTTTATCGCCCAATTTCAGAAATGAATATTGGCGGAAGTGATGACGATGAGTTTGATGATTTCGAAGAAAACTTACCTCGAGCAGTCGTACAGGCAGTTGAAGAATGTTTTGCTGATGCAGAAGCAAAAGGTCACCCCGAACATGCCGACATTTTAATTTTCTCAAGTACAGAACAAGAAATTCGTGAGTTGCAGGAAACCTTGCAAAAGTATGGGCCAAGACACACCGAAATTTTACCTTTGTACGCGCGCTTAGCTGTTTCAGAACAACAAAAGATTTTTAGTCCGGGTGGAAAAGGGCGTCGTATTATTATTGCGACTAACGTGGCTGAAACAGCGCTTACTGTTCCAAATATTCGTTATGTGATTGATAGCGGTTTTGCCCGTATTTCTCGTTATAACTATCGTTCACGTGTGCAACGTTTACCAATTGAAGCAATTTCTCAAGCTGCTGCCAATCAGCGTAAAGGGCGTTGTGGTCGTATTGCGGCGGGGGTGTGTATTCGTTTATATAGCGAAGAAGACTTCTTAAGTCGCCCTGAATTTACCGAACCGGAAATTAAACGGACTAACTTAGCATCTGTTATTTTACAAATGCACAGTTTAGGTTTGGGTGAGCTAGAAAACTTCGACTTTATTGAGCCACCAGATTTCCGTCTTGTAAATGATGGTCGTAAGCTACTTATTGAGTTAGGGGCACTTAATGAGAAGAAAAATGAGCTGACTAAAGTCGGGCAAATGATGGCACGTATGCCGATTGATCCACGACTTGCTCGTATGATTATTGGCGGTGCTCATTTTGGCGTGCTCAAAGAAATCTTGATTGTGGTGAGTGCTTTAGCGGTTCAAGACCCGCGTGAGCGTCCAGCAGATAAACAAATGCAGGCTGACCAAAAGCATGCCTTGTTCAAAGAAGCAGATTCAGATTTTCTGTTTTATTTAAAACTTTGGGATACTTTAAATCCTAAAGGTGAAGCAGGGATGTCTGAAAATAAACGACGTCAGTTTGCTAAGCAGAATTTTTTAAGTTGGTTACGTTTACGTGAATGGAAACAGACACATCAGCAATTAGTTGAGTTAGCAGAAGGTTTAAAACTCAGCTTTAATGAAAAACCTGCAAATTATGAAAACTTGCATCGCGCATTGCTGACAGGTTTATTATCGTTCATTGCCAATAAAACAGATGAACGAAATACCTTTATGGCCGTGCGTCAGCAAAAGGCTAAAGTTTTCCCTGCGAGTACTTTGCACAAAACCAATACCTCTTGGGTGATGGCTTTTGAGATGGTCGAAACCTCTCAAGTGTACTTACGTACTTTAGCCAAAATTGACCCTGAATGGATTTTACTTGCTGCACGCGACTTGTTGAAATATCACTATTTCGAGCCACATTGGTCTAAGAAAGCTGGGATCGTCAATGCATATGCGCAAATTTCTTTATTTGGTTTAATTATTGAGCCAAAACGGTTAATTAATTTTGAGAAAGTTGACCAACCTGCTGCTCATGAGATTTTCTTACGCGATGCATTAACTACTGGTAATTTGGGTACAGTTCCACCATTTTTAAAACATAACTTGCTTAAACTTGAAGAAGTAGAGCGAGTTGAAGATAAATTACGTCGCCGCGATTTGGTGGTCGATGAAGAAACAATTTATCAGTTTTATGCGTCGAAAATTCCTGAGGAAATCGCGAGTCGCCGTAGTTTTGAAGACTGGCGTGCAACGGTAGAAGCGAATCATCCGCGTTATTTATTTATTGACGATGATGCGCTCTGGCTCAATGACCGACCAACAACGCAGCAATTTCCAGATCATTTGCACAATGCTCAGCTACGTTTAGCAACCACATATCATTTTGACCCGAGCCATGACGAAGATGGTGCAACTGTTCAAATTCCTGTGCAGGCGTTGCCTCAAGTAGATGAAAATATATGGTCTTGGGGAATTCCGGGTTGGCGCCAAGATTTAATTGAGGCTTTACTTAAAGCTTTACCTAAAGACAAGCGTCGTAATGTGGTGCCAATTCCTGATACAGCCCGTAAGCTCATGCAAGGGGTAGATGCAGTACATTTACGTGAACATATTTTCAGTTATTTAGCTTTTGCCTTACGTGGTGAGCAAATTACTGACAAAGATTTTTCGTTTGAACGCATTGATCCATATTTGGTACCTTTCATTAAAGTGATTGATGAAAAAGGCAAGCTCATTGCTAAAGGTCGTGATTTACCTGAGTTAAAAGCGCGTTGCCGCGTGGAAACACATCGCCCAGTTAAACAGCAAAAGGGTGAGTTTAAAGACTTTCCTGAAAACTTTACTTTCGAGGCTTCTCATAAAGTTACGGGCGTTGTAGTCAAACAATATCAGGCTTTAGTACCGACCAAGGCTTTTGCTGAGCTCGAAGCTAAAGATGAGTCAGGCATTGTTATTCAAACGTTTAACGATCAAGCTGAGGCGATTAAACAGCATCGCGAAGGGATTATCCGCCTGGTACACATGCAGCTTGGTGACTTGGTTCGTCAGTTGAAAAAACAGATTTCAAAACCGCTCGCCTTGGCTTATTCACCTTTGGGAGATAAAGCTAAGCTTGAGCAGATGTTAGTCTATGCAACCTTGCAGATGGCAATTACGACTTTGCCAATTAATGCAGATGAATTTAATAAACTGCTTGAGCAAGTTAAAAAGCAATTTTTGAGTTATGGTCAGCAAGCACTTGAGCAATTAAGTGATATTTATATTCAGTGGCAGCAAATCCGTCGTCAGCTTTTAGTGCTTGATCCAGACGTGTTTGGACGCAGTATTGATGATATTGAAGATCAGTTAGATTTAATGTCACTTGGTAATTTTGTTTACCGCCAACCCGTCGATCTTTGGCAGGAATACCCGCGTTATTTAAAAGCACTGCTATTGCGTTTAGATCGATTGCCAAATAATCTACAGCGAGATCATGCCGCTATTGATGATGTCGATCCATGGATGGACAAGGTATTTAAATTCAAAAACGATCCAAGAATCAAAGAATTGTATTTGATGTTGGAAGAATTCCGCATTTCTTTATTTTCTCAGCCGATGAAAACTAAGATGCCTATTTCGCCAACTCGACTGCAAAAGTTATGGGATCGTTTGGGAATCAGTTAAGATAGATCGGGGTCTGTTTATGTTGTTGTTTAGGCTACAACGCAATTTATAAATGAAAGATTAACAGATCCTATTCATTTTTTTAGGAGTTTTACATGGGCATTCGTATCACAGGTACTGGGTTATTTCACCCAACAGAAATCATTTCTAATGAAGAACTGGCCGACAGTTTAAATGCTTATGTGGAACAATATAACCAAGAGAATGCAGAGAAAATTGCAGCAGGTGAACTCGAAGAATTACGTGGTTCTAGTGCTGAATTTATTGAAAAAGCGTCTGGTATTAAGCGCCGTTACGTCATTGAGAAATCAGGTATCCTCGATCCGACACGTTTGCGCCCTCGTTTGTCTGAACGTTCAAATGACGAACTTTCACTTCAAGCAGAGTGGGGCGTTATTGCTGCAAAACAGGCAATGGAAAATGCAGGCGTAACTGCTGAAGATATCGATGTTGTAATTTTGGCATGTTCAAACATGCAGCGTGCTTATCCGGCAGTAGCGATTGAAATTCAGTCGGCACTTGGCATTCAAGGTTATGCTTATGACATGAACGTAGCATGTTCAGCTGCGACTTTTGGTTTGAAACAAGCAGCAGATGCAATTCGTTCGGGTGCTCGCCGTGTTTTATTGGTGAACGTTGAGATTACATCTGGTCACCTAGACTACCGTAACCGTGATTGTCACTTCATTTTTGGTGATGTTGCAACGGCTTCTATTATTGAAGAAACCTCTACTAAAACTGGTTTTGAAATTTTAGATATTCATTTATTTACTCAATTTTCAAACAACATTCGCAATAACTTTGGTTTTTTAAACCGTAGCGAAGATGCAGTGGTTGACGACAAGTTATTCCGTCAAGATGGCCGCAAAGTATTTAAAGATGTTTGTCCGTTAGTGGCAAAAATCATTAATGCGCAGTTGGAAAAAATGCAGTTAACAGCAAACGATATTAAACGTTTCTGGTTACACCAAGCCAATGCCAACATGAATGAATTAATCTTGAAATATGTTGCTGGTAAAGATGCAGATCTAAGCCGTGCACCAATTATTCTAGATGAGTTTGCCAATACCTCTTCAGCAGGTGTGATCATTGCGTTACACCGTACAGGCCATGAAGTGAATGATGGCGAGTATGGCGTGATTTCATCTTTCGGTGCTGGTTATTCAGTAGGTTCGATTGTTGTTAAAAAGCATGTTGCTTAAGTTGCCAGATTAATTAAAAACGCTCGCAAGAGCGTTTTTTTATGAGTGAAATAATATAAAAAAGCGGACCCAAATTGGCCCGCTTAGATTAAATCAAAAGTAATTAAAACTTTTTAGTGTAGTTTACATACAAGCGGTCTTCACCAAAGTCATTACCATGTTTAACGTTGTAATCAATTCGAATATATTGCAGGGCAACGCCTTTTAAGAATGGCTGCTGAAATGCATAGTTTAAAATCACATTCGACTCGGTTTCATGGTTTTTCTCACCATTGGCTGCTTTAAAATCATGGCCGTACACATATTTCACCATCGCATTTAAGCCCGGTACATAATCTTTAAAATCGTAGCCATACATGACATGGTAAGACTTTTCGTCTTCTTTAAAGAAACCTGTAGCATTCCAGTTAATGAAATAGGTCTCTGGTAAGAAACCATCTGGTAATGGATAAGCCGACTCACCCATAATTTGTTGGTATCCTAAACCGAAGGTATGATTTTTTACTTTAAGAGTCTCTAGCACTCCAATATTTTGCGCATCAATATCAAAGGTATTGCCGTCATCTTTTGCATTGAAGTATTTAAACTTAGACGTAAGAGCAAAGTTAGGTTGTTTCCAATTATGCTCAAGTCCTACATAGTGTTTATTGTAGAGGTCTTCTAAATTACCAAAGTAATATTCGCCCTTTAAAGACGGCGTAAATTGATATCGCAGGTCAATATAATTTAAGCCATCAGATTCTTTGGTAATTCCATTTGCCGTAAATGAAAACTTTTTAAAGTCTTCTTCATTTCGTGGCGACACTTTTTCAACCCGACCAATTTCAGCATAAAGCTGATCTGAAAGTTGCGATTTAAGATTGGTTCCCCAATAAGAGGCAAGTAATTGTCGGCTTGCATCCACAGCCGTTACAGGCAGGTCTAACCAAAGTTCACCGATACTCAACAGGGTTTTGTCATAGCCCAGTTTTAAGGTTGCACCGTATTTTAAAAAGTCAGATGCTTGAGATTGTGTTTCCTTATTAAAAGGCAAAACTGTGTCCGCAACATGTTTATCTGAACTCAAGCGAACTGCGTATTGAACAGAAGCATCTGCACCAATCGTAATGGGTTTGTCTGCAATTTGCAGTGGAGTGTCATGCATTTTCGATTTATAAAATAGTGATGCGGCTTGAGACCAACTGCCAGTGTCTTTGAGTGCATCATTATCAAAATTACGATTGATATAGGCATTTTTTAAAGTGAATTTCCATTCATCTGCGTTTTGTTGAGCGGTATCAGCTGCCCATAAATTTGAACTAGTCAATAAACCTAATAATGTGGCTATTGCTAAATTACATGGCTTAAAACGGTGTAATAATTCCATAATCCATTTCCAAAAAGATGCGCCAGTCCTAGGCGCATTTATATTTACTGCTGGGTAAGCGTTTTTTGAGGGGTAAAAGTTGAGGGAGTCTGCCCAGCAACAGAGGCTTTTAGATTGACCATAAATATTGCAAGTGCAGCAATCACACCCGGAATTGCAATCGCTAAGAAATTCATTTGGTGAGGAAGTTCAAAGGTGAGCAGAGCTCCAGTTAAAACTGGACCGATAATTGCACCAATACGACCAATTCCAGATGCCCAGCCCATGCCAGTTGAACGAAGTGCTGTCGGATAGAACTGTGCAACGAAAGTATAGAGTAAGATTTGCGAACCAATTGTGGCAGCACCAGCAATCGCAATTAGGCTATATAAAATAAATTGTGGACTATTAATGCCAAGCAAAATTAAAGCTGCTGATCCCACAATAAACATGATCGTAATAACAGGTTTTAAATGGAATCTGTCTGCTAAAGCACCACCACCAATGGCGCCGACCATACCACCGATGTTGAGTGCAAAGAGGAATAACATGCTCGCACCTAATGAATAACCCGCTTGCAGCATGAGTTTAGGTAACCAGCTTCCTAAGGCATACACCATGAGTAAGCACATAAAGAAAGCAATCCAGAACATAAATGTGCTGAAGGTACGGCCTTGCTGGAAAAGTGCACGGACAGGTGCGTCTGTAGTTGTACTTTCATTTAACACCAGTTGAGTATTGGCGTTTACCTGAGTTTGTGGTGCAATTTTACTCACAATAGTTTTTGCCTGTTCGCTATGGTTAGATTTCACTAAAAAGGCGAGAGACTCTGGCAAAAATTTCCAGATGAGTGGAAGTAATAACAGGGGAATACCCGCGATTAAAAACATGATTTGCCAGCCCATATCTTTCACCAGCCATGCGCCGAGTAGAGCAGATGTCATGCCGCCAATTGCATAGCCACTAAACATGATCGCCACTAAGGTACTGCGGATTTTTTTAGGTGCGTATTCGGTCATAAGCGCAACGACGTTTGGCATAACGCCACCAATCCCAAGACCTGCAATAAAGCGTAAAATAGCAAACTCAGTTGGTCCTTTGGCAAAGGCACCTATAAAGGTAAATCCACTAAATAAGGTGACACAAATCAGGATGGTTTTTTTACGTCCCAGTTTGTCTGAAAGTGTGCCGAAAATCATGGCACCGAACATCATGCCGAATAGAGCAGCACTGGCGAGTAAACCAGCTTCAACAGCAGTTAATGACCATTGCTGCATTAACAGAGGAAGAGCAACCCCATAAATAACTAAATCATATCCATCAAAAATAATAATAAGTAAGCACCAGATTAAAACTTTCCAATGAAAAGATGTAAAACTAGCTTTATCAATTAACTCATTAATATTTACCTTGCTTGTATCCATTTTCTTCGCCTCCAATTTG
>NZ_JABVBF010000125.1 GCF_013344765.1 Acinetobacter lactucae | reverse complement strand
ATGATATTTAATTAAATTAAGAACCATAATTTGCACCAAATTTTACGCTGTCACGATTCATTTAATAAAACCAAGTGAAAAGTTACGTAAAAATGAAACCAATAATTTTATTGGCTTAAATAAAAAATTGAACATTACAAATAAGCGGAATAAATATGGATAACGTAGCTCAGCTAGAAACTGATACTAATTTCCAAAGTCGAAAGAAAATAACTTGGGGTGTTTTTAGTATCCTGCTGTTATTTTTAGTTGCTGGTATCGTATATTATTTTTTTGTATACCGATTTTATCAGTCTACTGATAATGCTTATGTGCAAGCCGATGTCACTTGGGTAATGCCAAAGATTTCAGGCGAAGTGATGGAGTTATTAATTAATGATAATCAGTTTGTAAAGCAAGGGGAAACTTTAGCTATATTAGACCATCGTGACTATCAAGCTCGTTATGATCAGGCCCGTTCTGTGGTTACCTTAAAAGAGGCGGCGCTTGGTGTACAACAACAAAATGAAAAGTCTGCTCAGTCTTCAATTAGTGAAGCAAATAGTGGTGTAGTGGCAGCACAAGCTGATTTAACTCGTTTAAGAAAAGATTTTGAACGTTATCAAGATTTATTAAAGGATGGTGTGATTACCCGCCAAAACTTTGAAGGGATTCAGTCTCAATATTTAACGGCTCAGGCACAACTCAGCAAAGCACAAGCTGCCGTAAATGCTGCAGAAGCTCAGTTAGGCAGTTTACAGGCTAGTCGAGCACAGCTTCTGGCAGATATTCAAAGTGCCAATGCAAACTTAAATCTTTATCAAGTCGATCTTGCATCATCAAAAGTGGTAAGTCCTGTAAGTGGTAAAATCGGCAGCCTTGCAATACAGAAAGGATCACGTGTTTCTCCGCAAACTCGTTTAATGGCGATTATTCCTGAAAATAGTTTGTATGTACAAGCGAACTTCAAAGAAACCCAAATTGAAAAAATGCATATTGGTCAGAAAGTTAAATTAAAACTTGATGCCTATCCAAGCCTAACTTATAGCGGAAAAATTGAGAGCTTTTCACCAGCATCAGGCGCAACTTTTTCACTCATGCCACCAGACAATGCCACAGGCAACTTTAATAAGGTTGTCCAACGTATTCCTGTACGTATTGCTATAGATTCAAGCCCGCATATCGATCTTATAAAACCCGGAATGTCGGTGAGTGCCACCGTTGACCTAAGAACTTAATAATAAAATTTTTAGGTAATAATAAATGAATAAGCATATTGACGATGAGTGGAAGTTTCCAGCAAAGACGGCTTGGGCAATTTTTGCTGCCATGATTTTTGGCAACTTCATGGCGATTCTTGATATTCAGATTGTGGCGAGTTCTCTAAATGAAGTTCAAGCTGGCATGAGTGCAAGTCGTTATGAAGTCACTTGGGTACAAACGGTTTATTTAATTGCCGAGATTATTGCAATTCCAATGTCGAGTATTGTCTCGCGGGTGCTTTCAACACGGGTATATTACACCATCTGTGCAATTGGTTTTACGGTGAGTTCTTTACTTTGTGCATTGGCATGGAACTTAGAGAGTTTACTGGTTTTTCGTGGCATTCAAGGTTTTATGGGCGGTGGAATGATTCCGACTTCCATGACCGCATTGTATCTACTTTTCCCTGAAGCAAAACGTTCATTGCCTTTGGTGATGTTTGGAATGATCAGTACTTTAGGGCCTGCGATTGGCCCAACCATTGGTGGCTGGCTCACCAATAACTTCTCATGGCACTGGATGTTCCTGATCAATATTATTCCGGGCATTATCATTGCTACAGTGATCTACTCAGGTCCAAATATCGACCGTGCGAACTATTCACTCATTAAAAGCATGGATTGGTTCAGCCTCATTGGTATGGCGATGTTTTTGGGTGGGCTTGAATATTTCCTCGATGAAGGTGCACGACATGACTGGCTTGCTGACACAGGCGTTCGTATTGCTTTTATGATCTGTATTGTGGGTGGCATGATTTTCTTCTCTAGAAGCTTTACCCAGCCTAAACCTTTGCTTGATTTAACAGTATTTAAGAATAAAAACTTTACGCTTAGTGCTATCACCACTTTTGTAATTGGTATGGCGCTCTATGGCTTGGGTTACATGATTCCTGTGTTTCTTGGGCAAGTTCGTGAAATGAACAGTAGCCAAATTGGTCACGTCATGATGGTGACAGGTATTGTCATGTTCTGTTTTGCGCCGTTCCTTGCTTGGCTTATTCCTAACTTCGATACCCGAAAAACCGTATTTGTCGGAATGGTTCTGGCTGGCTTTGGTGTTTGGCTCAATTCGCATCTCAGCATTCACAGCGATTATGACTTTATGTTCTGGCCGCAAATTTATCGTGGTATTGGTCTTATGATTTGCCTTATTGTGGTTTCGCATTTGGCTATGAGCACTTTGCCACTCAGTAAAGTGGCCGATGCCAGCGGTATTTATAACCTTATGCGTAATATCGGCGGAGCGGTCGGACTAGCACTGATTAACTCATCATTGGATTGGCTAACCGCGCTACATGTCACCCAGATCAATCAGTCGATGACACCGCAAAACTGGATCTTCATGGAAAGACTCGACCAGCTCACGGCGCAATATCAGGAAGTTGGCTCAAATGCACAGCAAATCGCGCTGAGTGTGATCTATCGTGACATTCATTTTCAGGCACTGACATCGAGTTTTAATGACTTATTGCGCATGCTCGCAATCATCATGTTTGTGACCGCCTTTTTAACTATCTTTATGGATCGGGGGAAGAAAATGAATATGTAGATATTTAAAAAATAAAGGCAGCTTTCAAAGAATGAAAAACAAGAGGGCATATCAAAACGTATCCCTTCATAGAAAAAGAACATGAATACGAGTTTCTAATATCGCCGTATGAGCGAGGGGAACTCACAGATCTGGATGTGGGAGATTAAAGTATTATGATTAATACAACATATAAACTGATTTCAAAATTGAACCTGAAAAGCGTAACTTATGGGCAATATTTTGAAAAAGAGCAAATCGATACTGATCGACTAAAAGTGATGTATTCCATTTACGAACAGTATTATGAAAATACCAGATTTTCTATTTTCGTAGATGATTTTAAAAATAAAAGTGGTGCGATCTTAATTTTTGACTCTGAAACAGATGAAATTGTCGGTTTCTCAACTGTTGTGGTGCAGCACTTCTACTTAAATGGTAAAGACTACACCGTATTATTTAGCGGTGATACTGTCATTTTGAAGAAGTTTTGGGGCACGCGTAGTCTGCAAAGTACCATGCTCAAACTCATGATTAAGCTTCGAATCAAATATCCTTTTAATGAACTCTATTGGTTACTGATTTCTAAAGGCTATAAAACTTATCTCTTACTTGCCAATAACTACTATGTGTATTACCCAAACATTAAAGATGAAAACCAACACCTTTCAGAAGTTGTCGAGCACTACTGTGAAAAGTTCTTTGGTGAATACTACGACCGTGAAGCTGGCTTACTCAACTTTGGTGATGACTATCAACCATTAAAAGGTGAAGTTGCGCCGATTACTGCCGAAATGAGAGAGAAGAACCCAAATATTCATTTCTTTGAGCAGATGAATCCGACATGGAAAGCAGGCACAGAACTGCCATGTATTGGTCGATTAGGCTGGAAAGATATTGCTCGTTTCCCTGTAAAGCTGATGACCAAACCGACCAGTAAAGGAAAATTTGAAGCTTGTGTAACCCATAAAACAAAACGTAGAGAGGCCATCCAATGAAAGCTAACAAATGGCTAACCTCAGGTTCACATCTGATTTTAAAAAAATGGTGTGATGCATCTGACCGTAATTTTCAAAAACAGTTTAATGCCTTAGAGACCACGCAACGTCAAATTTTGCATTCGATATTACAGACCTCTACCTTTGCTAAAGATAAGAAAGTTCAAAACTATGAGCAGTTTGTAAAATCATTTCCTGCGACACGTTACGGCGCGTGGCGAGAAGACATTCAACGTTACCGTGAACAAAAGCTTTCACTGTCTAGCAGTAAACTGGTTCGTTTCCAGCCGACCAGTGGTTCGAGTGAACAAATCAAGTTTATTCCATACACCAAGCTGTTTTTAGATGAACTTGACCATGCGATTGCGCCGTGGATGGCGAGTTTATACCGTAAATGCCCACAGCTCAGTTCAGGTACGCATTATTGGTCGGTGTCATGGTTGCCTGAAAGTCAGCGTGAAGTTTTAAAAGATAAAAACCTAAATGATGATAGTGCGCTACTCGGTGTTGGTAAGCGAATTTTATCTAAGTTTACCCAAGCGGTTCCAAGTAATGTTGCATTTGCAGCCAATGCCGATGACGCACTCTTTGCCACCATTTGTTATTTGGTCGCAAACCGTAATTTAGCCATGATTTCAGTGTGGAGTCCGACTTTTGCGCTGCAATTACTTGAGCGTTTGGAGCTATTGCAACAAGATGTGATTGAGGTGCTTAACAGTGGCAAATGGGGCAATCGTCAAGCTTCCTTGAAAGAAGTGACTGCGCCGCATAGCCCTGAAAGTGCTCAAGCCTTAATTTCAAGTTCAAACGGTGAGCAGATCGACTTCAAACAGCTATGGCCAAAATTAAGTCTGGTATCGAGTTGGGACACCGCAGGTTCAAAAGCTTGGGCCGAAAAATTAAAAGAGAAATTACCCAGTGTTCAGTTTGAAGGCAAAGGGTTATGGGCGACGGAAGGTGTAGTCACGATTCCTTATAACGACCAATACCCGCTAGCGTATCAAAGTCACTTCTATGAATTTGAATATTTAGAAGGTGAAAAACAGGGTCAAATCATTCCGTCGTGGCAGCTTAAAAAAGGCGACGTGGTGAGTCCACTGATTACTTCGGGTAATGGCTTGCTACGCTACTGTCTGGATGATTGCTTACGAGTTACAGGCTTTATCGAGCAAATTCCGTGTTTTGAGTTCCAAGGCCGCCGTTTTGGTGTAGATTTGGTCGGTGAGAAACTTGCGCCTGAAACAGCCCAACAGTTGTTGACTCAGTTAAATGAAACCGAATCGAAAGCAATTTCTTTACTGGCGATTGATACTCAACAACAAGAGAAACCATTTTATTGCGTGCTTTTTGAAGGCGAAATTCACCAGAGCATTAACAACGAATATATCGACAGTATCTTGCGTCAAAACTTCCATTACGAACTTGCACGAAACTTGGGGCAGCTTGACCAGCCACAAATTCGCCAAGCCAATAATGGCTGGAATGCGTATAAGAAATTGGTGATGTTTGATGGCATTATCGAAGGCAATATCAAACCTGAGCCACTCAAGAAAGTCACCCTCAATAGTTTGGAACAACTATGAAAGGGATGAAGCCATTTAATACTCGGTTTTTAACACTTCGACACGCCTTGTATTTAGGCGTGTTGTTGGTGTCGAATGTACAAGCGATGACTTTAGACGAGGCATTGTCTGCCAGTTTAAGACATGAAAGTCAGCTTGAAGTCAGCCGTTTAAGCGTGAACCAGTCCACCGCAATGCTTGAACAAGCTAGACAGCGCGATGGACTTAAAGTCAATTTAGTCGGGCAACTGGACTATGAAAGAATAGATACGCCTTCACACGTCCTTTTTCCAACTGAAGGAAACCGTAAAGGCCGAAGTTTGCAATTGCAGGCAGATTATCCGATTTATACTTCTGGGCGACACCGTTTAGGAATTGATGTTGCCGAAAGTCAGCTTTCTGCCCAAAACCAAGGTTTGTCAGATCAACGATCGGAAACCATTTTAAATACCGTGATGGTCTATACCGACGTATTAAAAAAGAAAGCGATTTTAGAACTTAGACAAAAGACCATGGCGAATCTGCAACGGTCTTTATATGAGTCAAAGCGCCGTTTTGACGTGGGTATGATTACTCGCGCAGACTTGGCTCAGGTGTTGGCTCAAGTCGCGCAAGGCCAAGCCGATATTACACAGGCTCAATCTAATCTGACAGTAAGCGAAGCACAGTTTTACCAAGTGACAGGTGTAACGCCTGACAACCTTGTCACGATTAAACAACTACCCGCTATTCCGGCTAACTTAGATGAAATTTTGGCTCAAACCAAGAACCATCCAGCTTTAATGCGTAGCAAATACGAAAAACAGGCTGCCGAGAAACAATATGCTTTAACTAAACGTGAACTCTGGCCAACGGTCATGCTGACTAGCCGTGCTGGAAAACAGGATGAAGCAAGCTATATTGGCTCCGAAAGTAATAACTATATGGTTGGGGTGCAACTCAATGTACCGCTCTATGACGATGGTTTAAATCGGGCCAATGTTAAAAAAGCGCAGGCCGATATAGAACTGGCTAACCAAAAAACGCGAAGTCTTGAATTAGATTTGAATAAACGTACACGCACGACTTATGCGCAGCTTCAAACTATTCGACAAAATAAAGAAGCACTGGCAAATGCCATAGAGGCAGCATCTATTGCGTTTGTCTACACACGTAAAGAGTTTGATGTCGGTACCAAAACTACTTTTGATTTACTCAATACAGAGCAGAAGTTACTTGATGTACAAACCCAAAAAACAGTCAATGATCAAGACGAAGTGGTATATGTCTATCAGCTACTCGACCAAATGGGTCGTTTAAACAGTTTGGTTCCTATACAGACCGCACAATAGGTGAATAATGAATAAAACAAATCCACCACTTGCTGACAATACGCTCGTTACCCGTGAAGCAACTTTGGCAGATGATCAGGCTTTACGAGAGTTAATCGCCGTACCGATGACCACTAAAGGCATACAAATTAGCTTTCAGCGCGAACCTAGTTACTTTAGAGCCTCCGACATTGTCTATCGGCATAAACTGCATGTCGTGATTGAAGATACCGAGAGTCAAAAGAAGCTCGCTTGTTATAGCAACGGTTACCGTCCGTGCTATGTCGATCGGAAAGTTGAGAACTTACGATACGCGGGTGATTTACGGGTAGACCACAACTATCGGGGTAAATCACTGGTGAAGGTTTTGGCAAAGCATGTAAAACAAACTATGCATGAACCGAACTTTAGCCAAATGATTATTTTTGATGATAACCACGCGGCGCGGGCAGCCATTCAAACAGGCAAAACGGGAATGCCCGATTATTATGATGAAGGACTTATCGAAACACTTAGCCTGACGAGCACTGGCGCAAAACAGAAAATCATGGCTTTTCTAAAGCAGACTTCTAAACAGAGTCATCTTCAAGAGATTCGTAGCTGTGTCGCTGAAGTTAAGCATGTACCAGCCATGAATCAGTTTATTAGCGACATGGCCGAATTTTATAATTTTATTCCAGCCTATAACTTTGAAGAACTGGCCCAAGGTCATCAGTATTTTTCTGGAATGAAACTATCGGACTTTTCACTTTACTTTAGAGGCGAAAAACTGGTGGGCATGTTTGGCTTGTGGGATCAGCATAGTATTAAGCAAACCAAGATTCTAAATTATAGTTCGGCTATAGGTGTGCTTAGACCCGTTTATAACCTGCTGACTCCAATCACTAAAGGCATGCGTTTGCCTAAACTCGGTGACTCTATTCAGTACCATGTGTTACATACGCTTATGTGCCATCCAGAAGATTTGGCTTTGCATCATAAAATGCTTGAAGATGCCTATAACAAGTCAAAACAGCAGGGCGTTGGTGTGGTGAGCTTTACGCTTTCCCATAAAGACCCACGTTATCAGTTAAACCAGTTTTATAAAGGTGAGCGTTTAACAGGAATGCATGGTTTTATTAGTTATGAGGGCGACCCAAGACCACATTTTGATAAAAACCTGATTCCATATTTAGAAGTTGGGCGTATTTAACCTTGAGATAGGTTCGCCGTAGATCATAAATGAGCAAAAGTTTGCTCAATTCTTAAGAATGTTAAATAGGATTGAGCAAATATATGCACAAAATGATGAATGTTAGCTAGAGCAAGAGTCCTTTTTCAGGGTGAATTTGATTTCGTTACAAGATCAAATTGATCGTCTTATATTTTATAAACCTAGCGAATTTGACCTTTTCAGTCCAACCTATCTTGCGCCGTTGAAACAATTAACATGGTTTGAAGATAATAATCTACACGTGAGTGATTATTGTCTTTATGTGAGTTATGCGCATTAAAAGCTGCATCATGAAGTTTCACAACTCGAGCGATCGGATTCGAACTACAACGAATTAAATATTCTTCGCGTGTTTCATCTTCTCGTTTAGTTAATGCATCAACGGCATCACGGACTTCTTTTCCAAATAAACTTTCGATTTTGTCTAGCGTAAGAGGAGTGTCTTCAACACTATCGTGTAGAAGGGCTGTAATAATATAGACTTCTGAAAATCGATGCTCAATGAGTGAATTGACTACGCCTTTAATATGGTAATCAAAGTAATCATGAGGACCATACTTTTGACTTTGATGCGATTCTTTTGACAATTTCTCTGCTAATTCAACTTTATTTTGAGTCATTTTTTGCTCTTGATACTTTATGTATATGACAGGGCCTAATTTGTGAGATGGGTCGCTTAAGTCATAATTTTATACTGGATAGCCACTCATAAAAACATCTCTTAATAACAGTAGTGTCTCTTTTTATGTATTCATGTTTAGTTGAGAGGAGACAATTTAAAACTTAACTTTCTAAAATTTTAAACTTTAACTTAATGATCTAAAAGCGAATTGTAAATAATAATTAAGAATTTCCTTAATTATGTAATTGAATGAAAAATAATAACTATTTAAATATTTTATAGCCAATTTCACATTGACACTTCAAATATTGGAGATTACCATTTGCGGGCTGGCCTACATTGCCAGCCGGTTCTCGCAGACCGAATTTTCGACCGCATCAGGATTATTTCTTCTGAGGAATAGTTTTGTGCGCACATCTCGTTCCCTCCCGTAGCGGTAGGACGGGAGTGGGACACCCACGGGTGTGCTGGATGTCGAAACCAGTCTGCGAACCCACTTCCGTTCTGCCACCATAATTCTTAGGCTCTGGCAGAACTCCATATATAAGGAGTTGGCTTTGCACATCCATTATTTCTTGGCAGCCATTGCCAAAAGCTATAACAACACAGCTTAAAACATTTAACGCAGCTTGATCGCCGTAAGGCTTTTTCAGGCTTTAGCTCGTTATTACTTAAAACTTAGACAACTAAAACTTGAGATGTGCTGCGCACAGTCTTTATGGCTTTGCTATGCCTTTTTTCTCCCAAAGGCAGCGGTTTTTATATCTCATTTATATACAACAATAATTTTATAACGGTAAAAGTATGCCAAAAATAGTTCTCTCAACACGTGCATTAAAAGTCGTAAATAAATCAATTGAGTTATTTCACTACAACGGGTTTCATCTGGTCGGTATCGACAAACTTGTGAAAGAGTGTGAAGTTACCAAAGCAACTTTTTATAACTACTTTCACTCTAAAGAAAGGCTGATAGAAATCTGTTTGATTGTGCAAAAAGAGCGCTTAAAAGAAAAAGTGGTTTCAGTAGTTGAATACGACCATGACACAAACGCAGCCGATAAACTCAAAAAGCTTTATCTTTTACATGTAGACCTAGACGGGCTGTATTACTTATTATTTAAAGCCATTTTTGAAACAAAACTGACTCATCCAAAAGCCTACCAAACCGCCGTGCGATATAGAACATGGCTGACTAATGAAATATATAGCCAGCTTAGAGCGCTTAACGCAGATGTTTCCTTTACCGATGCCAAACTATTTTTATATTTAATCGAAGGCGTAATTATTCAGCGTTTAAGTTTGGTTGAGCTTGATGAGAGAGTAGTTGAGGTGTTTTTGAGGGGGATGGGGTGAGGGTATTATTTCAACAATTTCTATTTATAATACCATTCTTAAAAATGGAAATTAGATACTGTGTTAATTAACAATGGAATATTTATAAATTATGAGTGTAGATAAAGATTCTTTAAAAGCTGGAGCAGAATTATTAGAAGTTGTTATTGACACCTTTCTTGTACCTGAAGGTTTAGTCAAAGATATTCCTGTTGTCGGTAGTATTTTTTCTCTATCAGAAGCTTGTAGTACATTTAGGAACAAAAGATTTGCAAAAAGGGTTACAGCATTTCTAACAAATTTTTCATCTGATGAATTTGAAAAATTTAAGAGTGTTATAGCAGATAAAAGGAATGAAGATTTAGGTGAAGAAATATTAAGTGTAATAGAAAACTTGGAAAAGGAAGTTCAAGTAAATATGGTTGCACGTGCAACAAAAGTGCACATAAGTCTGCTTGAAGAAGGCCATGCACCAGAATCTATTAAATATATGTTTGACCAAAATATTCATATTATTAAACAGTTAGATAGTCTACTTTTAGGAGGGTTACAGGAAATCTATAGTGGTAAGAGTTCATGTCAAATTATTTTGATAAAACAAGCCTTGTTGAACTTGGGTTTATTAGAGCAAAAAATTGACTCTGCAATGATGGGAATCAACAATTCAAATCTATCTTTTAGAACATGTGAGTTTGGGCGGTTATTTTATAAGACAATTGTATGTGGTGAATAATAGTCAGATAACTTATCATTGCTAGTTTCTACAATTGTTGCTGCAACAAGTATTAGAACCTTGCTCATG
>NZ_JABVBF010000124.1 GCF_013344765.1 Acinetobacter lactucae | reverse complement strand
GCTTAAGCTTTATACTGGACGAATATTAGTTAGAAATAATTTTATGGTCGATAGTGCTTAAGTCTAATGGGCTAAAGTCTATCTTGGACAGAAAAACAGCACATGTTAAAACATGACAACCCGTTCAATCTGTATCAAAAAATAATACGTGTTGAGCAGGAAGTTAGGAAAACTATTTTAAATCAGGACTTGGGTATTTCAACGTGGCTACATCAGTATTAGTTATCAATTGCGGTTCTTCATCTATTAAATACGCACTGGTTTCAGAACGCCGTGAAGACCGTATTTACGGTTTAGCAGAAAACTTGGGGGCAGCTGACGCTCGTATTAAGGGAATTACAGTCGGTGGTGAACCACTTGAACTTTCAATTCCCTATGCTGACCATGCCAAAGCTTTAGAAACTTTACTTGCACGTCTTGCCAACTACAAACCGCAAGCAATCGGTCACCGTGTCGTACACGGTGGTAGTTTAACTAAAGCAGAATTACTCACTCCTGAAATTATTGAACGTATTCGTGCTGCGACACCTTTAGCACCGCTTCATAACCCAGCACATTTAATTGGTATTGACGCAACCGTACGCCTATTCCCTGAATTACCTCAAGTTGCCGTATTCGATACAGCATTCCATCAAACCATGCCACCGCATGCATACCGTTATGCAATTCCTAAGTTTTTATATACTGACCACAACGTCCGCCGTTATGGCTTCCATGGTACAAGCCACGCCTATGTGTCTGATAAAGCAAGTGAGCTTGCAGGCAACCTGAAAAAAGGTGGATGGTTAACAGCACATCTAGGAAACGGTAGTTCAACTTGCGCAGTATGGAATGGACAAAGTGTTGATACCTCTATGGGCCTTACTCCACTTGAAGGTGTGGTAATGGGGACGCGTAGTGGTGACGTTGATCCAAGCTTACACAGCTTCCTTGCGAAAAACCTCGGTTGGGACTTAGCAAAAATTGATAAAGTTTTAAATAACGAAAGTGGTTTACTAGGCTTATCTCAACTGTCTAACGACATGCGTACAGTGATTGAAGCGGCTGAAAATGGCAACGAAGATGCCACTCTTGCAATCGAAGTATTCAGTTATCGCCTTGCAAAATCACTTGCTGCATTAAGCTGTGGTTTACCAACATTGGACGGCTTAATCTTCACAGGTGGTATTGGCGAGAACTCAGCCTATATTCGTGAAAAAACCTTAGCTTATTTACCTCATTTTGGTTTGCAGCTTGATAAAGATCAAAACAACAACCTAAAACGTGGCACTGAAGGGCGAATCGACAACGGAAATGGTCCACAAATTTGGGTCATTCCTACAGACGAAGAAGGCCGTATTGCCAAAGAAACTCGTCAAGTTGTTGAAGCGGCAGAAAATACAGCATCTGTAGCAAGCCTTGCTTAATTAGAGCTTAGCGAAAACTCGATATTCGTTTATTTATAGGTTTATATGAATACAATTTTATTGATTCCTACAGGCGAAGGGGTTGGCTTAACCTCTGCCTGCTTAGGCATGATTTACGCACTTGATTGTAACGGCATTAAAGCAGGCTTTTTAAAACCATTTTCTCAAGAAGACCAAGAGCATCTTGACCGAACCACTTCATTATTTGGTCATTTATTTCAAAGTAAAACTGTTCAATCTATTTCGCATGAAAAATTAACTCAGCTTATTGCCGCTGGGGAAGTAGATGAATTACTTGAAGAAGCGGTTAGCCTTCATCGTAGTGTTGCAGCAGACCATGATGTCATTATTGTGGAAGGCTTATTACCAAACGGACAAGACCACTTCGCCAGTGAGCTTAACGCAAGTCTTGCACAAGCGCTTGATGCAGAAGTTGTATTAGTTAGTACAGCAGATATTCAAAACCCGAAAAAAGCCGCAGAAAAAGTAGATGCTCATTTACGCCAGTTTGGTGGAGCAACATCAAATCGTACTGCTGGTGTACTGTTTATGCGTACCCGTGGATTAACCGAAGAAACAGCTCAAATTCCTGTTGCGTTTGATCCATCGTTACGACCGACTGAAGAAATCGCAAAATTTACGACTGAACTGCAAAAATATAATCGTTATTTTGGTTCTAGTGATTTACCGATTATTGGGCTGGTTCCATTTAGCAACACGTTAAGCGTACCAAGAACACTTGATATTGCAAATGTCATTGATGGGCAATGGGTACATCAAGGTGAAGCGAAAACACGTCGTATTTTGCATTCGAGTTTAATTGCTTCAAGCATTGAATATGAACTGAATAAGTTTATTGCAGGCGAATTGATTATTAGCGCATCTGAGCGTACCGACGTTTTACTTGCAAGTAGTTTGGCAACCAGCAATGGTATTCCTCTTGCAGGTTTGGTACTTACCGAAAGAGAAGCACCAGCACCAGAGCTTTTAGAGTTTTGCCAAAGTGCAATTAAACAAGGTTTGCCAATTTTACATACCCGTTTAAATACACTTGAAACTGCTCAGCGTTTATCTAATTTTGGCAATGAGATTCCAACTGACGATACTGAACGTGCTGAGCAAGTGACTCGATTTGTTTCAAGTCATATTGATGTTGAATGGCTTAAACAGCACAGCAACAATGCTGCTACCCCTCGCCTGTCGCCATCAGCTTTCCGTCATGAACTGGTGCAAAAATCAATTGCAGCAAAAAAACGGATTGTGCTACCTGAAGGTGATGAACCACGCACCATTCAAGCTGCAGCAATTTGTCAGGCACGTGGTATTGCTGACTGTATTTTATTAGCTAAACCAGATGCTGTGCACGATGTTGCGAAAGCACGCGGTATTGAATTACCTGCCGAATTGGCAATTGTCGACCCCGATAGTATTCGTGATCAATACGTTGCACCAATGGTTGAGCTACGTAAAGGTAAACTCAATGAGCTTCAAGCGAAAGAACAGCTTCAAGATACTGTAGTGCTTGGCACCATGATGTTAGCCTTAGATCAAGTCGATGGTTTAGTTTCAGGTGCGGTACACACCACAGCAAATACAGTCCGCCCAGCATTCCAGCTCATCAAGACAGCACCTGAATATTCACTGGTTTCATCAATCTTCTTTATGCTTTTACCAGATGAAGTTTATGTATATGGCGACTGTGCAATTAATCCAGACCCTACAGCAGAACAACTAGCTGAAATTGCCATTCAGTCGGCTGACTCAGCGAAAGCGTTTGGAATTGACCCGCGTATTGCCATGATCAGCTACTCAACTGGTACTTCTGGAACAGGTGCAGATGTTGAAAAAGTACAGCAAGCAACTCAAATTGCTCAGCAACGTCGTCCTGATTTACTGATTGATGGTCCACTTCAATACGATGCAGCTTCAGTTGAAAGTGTGGGACGTCAAAAGGCACCAGACTCACGCGTTGCAGGCCGTGCCAATGTATTTATTTTCCCAGATTTAAATACGGGTAATACCACTTACAAAGCGGTACAGCGTGCTGCAAATGTTGTGAGCGTTGGACCAATGCTGCAAGGCCTCAACAAACCAGTGAATGACTTGTCTCGTGGAGCATTGGTAGATGACATCGTCTTTACCATTGCATTAACAGCAATTCAGGCCGAGCAACAAGCCGCTGCCAAATAATTAATATAATTAACCTTTACTACCTCTCGCCATTTGATGTCCGCTCAAATGGCTTTTTTTTATTTTAATCACTCAAAAATAAATAGTTTTTCTGATTTCTTACGTTTAAATCACTTCAAATCTTCTTATGCGACTTTCGGTCAAAAGATCAACCAATCTCCCACAACGCTGTCTTTTTGTCATATAATTTAGCCCGCTAGCTAACAGCCCGCTCAAGAGATTTTCTGGTATGACAACGATTATCAAACAAGATGACTTGATTACATCGATCAAGGACGCCCTACAGTTTATTTCGTACTATCACCCGCAAGACTTTATCCAAGCGATGAGCCGTGCTTATGATCGCGAAGAAAACAAAGCCGCAAAGGATGCAATTGCACAGATTCTAATTAACTCTCGCATGTGTGCGGAAGGTCATCGTCCAATTTGCCAAGACACTGGTATTGTTAACGTTTTCCTTGAAGTGGGCTTAGATGTTAAATTTGATTTAACAATGAGCTTAGACGATGCGGTAAACGAAGGTGTTCGTCAAGGTTACCTTGAAAACAGCAACGTTCTTCGTGCATCTGTACTTGCTGACCCTGCATTTGGTCGTAAAAACACAAAAGATAATACCCCTGCTGTAATCCACTACAAACTCGTTCCGGGTAATAAAGTAGATATTACTGTTGCTGCTAAAGGTGGCGGTTCAGAAAACAAATCTAAACTTGCAATGCTTAACCCATCTGACTCAATTGTTGACTGGGTACTTAAAACCGTTCCAACAATGGGTGCAGGCTGGTGTCCTCCAGGTATGCTCGGTATCGGTATTGGTGGTACTGCTGAAAAAGCCATGATGCTTGCTAAAGAAGCGCTCATGGAAGAAATCAACATGGACGAATTACTTCGCCGTGGACCAGAAAACAAAATCGAAGAACTTCGTATCGAAATCTTTGAAAAAGTAAATGCACTTGGTATTGGGGCACAAGGTCTTGGCGGTTTAACGACTGTTCTTGATATTAAGATTAAAGATTACCCATGTCATGCTGCTGGTAAACCAGTAGGTATGATTCCTAACTGTGCTGCTACTCGTCATGCTCACTTCCAGCTTGATGGTACAGGTGTAGCTCATATCCAAGCACCAAAACTTGAAGACTACCCTTCTGTAACTTGGGACTCTTCACAGTCTAAACGTGTAAACCTTGATACCATTACTCAAGAAGAAATGGACTCTTGGAAACCGGGTGACACATTACTTCTTAGCGGAACAATGTACACAGGTCGTGATGCTGCGCACAAACGTATGGTTGAAATGATCGACAATGGTGAAGAATTACCAGTTGATCTTAAAGGTAAGTTTATTTACTACGTTGGCCCTGTTGATCCAGTGGGCGATGAAGTCGTTGGTCCTGCTGGCCCTACAACTGCAACACGTATGGATAAATTCACACGTAAAGTATTAGAACATACTGGCCTATTCGGTATGATCGGTAAAGCTGATCGTGGTCCTACAGCAATTGAAGCAATCAAAGACAACAAAGCAACTTACTTAATGGCAGTTGGTGGTGCGGCTTACCTCGTATCTAAAGCTGTTCGTGAAGCTGAAGTTGTTGCGTTTGCAGACTTAGGTATGGAAGCAATCTACAAATTCGTAGTTGAAGATATGCCAGTTTCTGTTGCAGTTGATGTAAACGGTACTTCAATTCACGCAGTAGCTCCAAAAATCTGGCAAGCGAAAATTGGAAAAATTCCAGTAGTCGATGCAGCAGCTGGCTAATCAAGAAAAGCACCGAATTCGGTGCTTTTTTTATGCATTCTTTTTTTATTTTAAAATCTGAAAAGAATTGTAACAATTACTTCGTCAATCTGTGCTATTAATGAAAGCACCCTCTCGCCAAATATTGAATATAGGTCATTTCATGACTATTCGCCCTATTCTTAAAAATCTCTCAATCAGCCTTTGCCTAAGCTGTATTACCACAAGCTTGTTTGCCTCTCCTGCCAAATTAAGTTCAGTTAAAGAACTCATGCAAATGAGCCAAATTGATTACCTGCTTAAAGAGTCAATTAATGAATTAACGCCTTACTATGATCAACAGGCAGAACAGATCGTTAGTAATATCACAGGTATCAAAACTTTAGGTCCAAAAGAAAAAGAGGCCGCGAAGAAGTTAGGTTCTCTCCTAAAAGATTCAAGTAATCAGCTCATTAGCAACCCAAAAACCGCCCAAGCCTTACAGGATATTTACCTAAAGACTTATACTGAAGAGGAAATTCAGGCGAATCTGAAATTTTTAAAAACCCCAGAAGGCCAATCAATTACGCGCAAAAATGTACAGATTATGGGGCAAATTTCAGAATATATGATGGAGTTGGGACAGCAAACATTTAATGACCCTAAAGCACGAGATCATATGCAAGAAGAGATGCTTAAAATTCTTGCACCGTTGATGAAAGATAAAGAAAAGTCTTAACTTTTCTTTATCTTTTTCAGCTCATTACCAAGTTAAAGGATTCCATAATTTAAATGGTTTAATCAGATGTACATCTGATTTTTCATCATATTTAGCTGGCTTTAATTCTTGTGGTTTATGGCGGATCTTTCCTGAAGCATCTTCAGCAACAAAATTATAGCTAGAAGATTTAAGCTCGGTAAATGCTATCTCTCTACGTCCGATATTGTCTTGCATTAACATAAATGGACCAGTATGTTCACTTCGGTCCATTTTATTTTCTTCATCATATTTCAAATAATAAGACGTTCCCGCCTCAACAGTAATATCAATATATTTTGGTTCTTGAAAATGAATACCAAGTAAAGGGCGACTCGCAGAAAGACGATACGTTCCTGCTGGTAACTCAATCCAGTAATAATGATTATGTAATAGGCTCGGAATGCGCTTGCCATTCACAAAGAGATTAATCGCTGCAATTTCCTGACGATTCCATTTTGTGTCTGGTCGATATAGATAAACTACAGCTGCCTGTTCATTTTGTGGTTTGATTGGAGCAAAAGTCTGACCCAATTTTTGGTTGACCCACCCTCCCACAGTAAAACCGCCTAAATGATATTGATCTAATAAACCAGGTTCTTTTTCAACATCAACTTTAGGTAGAGTCGCGGTCAATTCACTCGAATTTTTTTCTAAATGAGATGAACTTTGACAGCCCACAAATAGTCCTGCACAGCACAAAGATACGATTAAATAACGCATGGCATCCCTCAAAGCGTTTTGTTTTTGATTTATTTTTTACACCGCAAAACTATGCGTATTTTGTATTTTTAAGATTAACACTACCCATATAAATTGAAAACAAAAAAAGCATGAATCACTAACGCGATTCATGCTTTTTAGATGAATGAAATCTATGCAGACTTCGAATCAATAACCTTTAAATCTGCCTTAGCAGCACTTTCATGCGTTGCAGCTTCTTTAGGTTGGCGTTCAGCCTGATAAACAGGTTCTGCTTCACCATTAATGACTGCTTCATTAATAATGACTGTTCCAACATCTGTACGACTTGGTAAATCATACATAGTTTCAAGCAGTACGTTTTCCATAATAGAACGTAGACCACGCGCACCCGTATTACGTTCAAGCGCTTTTTTAGCAACAGCACGTAATGCAGAATCTTCAAAGATCAGATCAACATTTTCCATAGTGAAAAGATATTGATACTGGCGTGTTAATGCATTTTTTGGCTCAGTCAAAATTTGCATTAAAGCTTCTTCGTCTAGCTCTTCAAGTGTCGCAATCACTGGTAAACGACCAATGAATTCTGGGATTAAACCAAATTTCACCAAGTCAGTTGGCTCAACCTGACGGAACAATTCAGCAAGCTTTTTGGTTTCATCTTTGTTTTTAACGTCAGCTGTAAAACCAATTCCGCCTTTCTCTTGACGCTGTTGTACAATTTTTTCCAAACCAGAAAATGCACCACCACAAATAAATAAGATATTTGAGGTGTCAATTTGGATAAACTCTTGCTGTGGATGCTTACGACCACCTTGAGGCGGAATCGAAGCCACTGTACCTTCAATCATTTTTAATAATGCTTGTTGTACACCTTCACCAGAAACATCACGCGTAATTGATGGATTTTCAGATTTACGAGTAATCTTATCAATCTCATCGATATAGATAATACCCTTCTGAGCTTTCTCTACATCGTAATCTGCTTTTTGCAAAAGCTTTTGTACAATATTTTCAACATCTTCACCCACATAACCTGCTTCGGTTAATGTTGTAGCATCTGCCATCGCAAATGGAACATCTAAAAGGCGAGCTAATGTTTGAGCAAGTAAAGTTTTACCCGAACCTGTAGGTCCAATCAGTAGAATATTACTTTTAGCAATTTCTACTTCTTTAGACACATGTCCATTATGACCAACTTTTAGGCGTTTATAATGGTTATAAACCGCAACAGATAATGTCTTTTTGGCAAGATCTTGACCAATTACATATTGATCAAGCGCAGCACGTATTTCATGTGGTTTTGGCAATGCCTTACTCGCCCAGTCCCCTGCTTCAACCTGTTGGCTGGTTTGTACAAGGTCTAAGCAGACATCCACACATTCATTACAAATATATGCGTCCTCACCCGCAATCAGTTTCCCGACTTCAGACTGCGTTTTACCGCAAAATGAACAATGTTTTTGTCCTTGAGGATGTTCGGACATATTCACTCCACAAATAGAATCTTAAATATTAGGGCAAGATGCACTGCATAAATAACTAAATGGAGATCTTTTTCAACATCTCAAGTTATTTATATAAGAAGGTCCTTATGGACGCTTACTTAACACCTGATCAACCAGACCATATTCTTTAGCAGCTTGAGCTGTCATAAAGTTATCACGGTCAGTATCACGAGCAACGGTTTCATAGTCTTGACCACTGTGCTCTGCCATTAATCGGTTCAAGCGCTCTTTAATAAAGAGAATTTCACGCGCATGGATTTCAATATCCGATGCTTGACCACGGAAACCACCCAATGGTTGGTGAATCATGACACGGGCATTTTCTAAACAATAGCGTTTGCCTTTAGCGCCCGCATTTAATAAGAATGCACCCATTGAAGCAGCTTGGCCCATACAATATGTCACGACATCAGGTTTAATAAACTGCATTGTGTCATAAATAGCCATGCCCGCTGTCACAGACCCACCTGGAGAGTTGATATAAAGGTGGATATCTTTATCAGGGTTTTCAGCTTCTAAAAACAACATTTGGGCAACGATCAGATTTGCCATGTTGTCTTCAACTTCACCTGTCAAAAAAATGACGCGCTCACGTAAAAGTCGTGAATAAATATCAAAAGAACGTTCGCCGCGAGAAGATTGTTCAACCACAACAGGAACTAAAGCATTTTCAATTGTTGGAACATACATACGTTATTTATTCCTAAATTTTTTGTGACTTAACCTATGGCAACAATATGCGGGATAATTTCTCAAATTGCAAAAGGTTCGCACTGAAATATTATATTATTTATGCCTAAGTACTTAATGTCGCACTCAAATTGACCACATAAAGAAAAGCAAAAAAGGCGCCTAAGGCGCCTTTTTCTGACTTCTTAAAAGATTAGCCCATACGGCGAGCTTGTTGTTCTTTCAATAAGTCATCATAAGATACAGCTTTGTCAGTCACTTTAGCACCAGCTAAGATGTGATCAACAACTTGATCTTCTAATACAACTGCTTCGATTTGAGCACGTTGTTGAGCATCATTTTTGAAGTATTCAATCACTTCAGTTGGATCTTCGTAAGAAGAAGCCATGTCGTCGATGTAAGCATCAACGCGAGCTTGGTCAACTTCAAGTTTAGCATCAGCTAAAACTTTGCTTACCAATACGCCAAGCTTAACAGAGCGCTCTGCTTGTTCTTTGAACAATTCGTCAGGAAGCATGCTCTTGTCAAAAGATTGCGCGCCTGCACCACCGAACTGTTGAGTGAACTGTTGAACCATTTGTTGACGTTGACGGTCAATTTCTTGAGCAACCATTGCAGTTGGAACTTCAACTTCGTTCGCAGCAACAAGTGCATCAAAAGCAGCTTGTTTAACTTGGTTACGTAAACCATTGCGAACTTCACGTTCCATATTCTTACGAACGTCAGCTTTTAATTTCTCAACGCCTTCTTCTTCAGTTACACCGAAGATTTTCAAGAATTCAGCATCAATTTCTGGAAGTTTTGATTTCTCAACTTGCTTCACAGTGATTTTGAACTGAGCTGCTTTACCAGCTAAGTTTTCAGCTTGGTAATCTTCTGGGAAAGTAACATCAATTACTTTTTCTTCACCAGCTTTCATACCGATGATGCCGTCTTCGAAGCCAGGAATCATACGACCTGAACCTAACACAAGTTTAAAGTCTTCAGCAGAACCGCCTTCAAACTTCTCACCATCGATAGTACCTTCGAAGTCAAAAGTCACTTGCATGTCTTTCTTCGCCATGCCCTTGGTTACAGCCCAAGTTTGACGTTGTTTTTGCAAGTTTTCGATCATAGCGTCAACGTCAGCGTCTTTAATTTCAGCTGATTTACGTTCAACTTCTAAGCCGTCAAATGCTTTTACTTCAACTTCTGGATAAACTTCTACAGTCGCTTCAAAAACTAAAGCATCTTCTTTGTGTTCAACTTTCTCAATGTTCGGCATACCTACCGCATTGATTTTTTCTTGTTGAATTGCTTCAAAAACGCTATCACGAATGATGTCATTTACAACTTCTTGATAAATGCTTGCACCGTATTCGCGACGAACAACGTTTTCAGGTACTTTACCTGGACGGAAGCCGTTGATCTTCACAGTTTTGGCAGTGCGCTTCAAACGAGCTTCAAATTGCTCGTTAATACGGCTCGTCGGTACAGACACATTTAAACGACGGGCAACGCCCGAAACCGCTTCAGTCGTTACTTGCATGGCTTCCTCGATAAAAATTAGTTAGTAGGAACAGTTTTAAAAAGTGCTGTATTATATGACAACTTTCCAGATATACAAAATTAACCGATCACTTCATGTAAGTGAAGGACATTATTTTAGTAAATTTCACAGTAATTTTATGATTCTTTAAATATTTTTCATAAGTACTTAAG
>NZ_JABVBF010000123.1 GCF_013344765.1 Acinetobacter lactucae | reverse complement strand
GATAATAATAATGATCAATAAAGTATTAATAGTGTTGTGTGTGAGTATTGTCTTTGTATTAGGGTATTGGGTGTATTTAGATACTCAAAATAAAAGACATCAGGAGCTCATGCGGATCATACAAGAAGCTGAAAAAAACCTACAAAGTATCGAACGTAATCCAAACCATGCTCACCATAGCAATTTAGCTTCTTATAATATGCAAGAATACATCGGTGAGAAAAAAATTATTTTTTAGTAATATCGGCCTATAAATTTCTAACCTTTGCAGTGTCATTGGTCATATCTTTTCATAAATTTTGATCATGTTTCTGTTGAATCTGTTAAACTTATTGAACGTATAGTAAAAAAGCTGCATAGGGGGTTATGCAGCTTTTTTGTGTTTCAAGAGGGGCTGTGGTTATTTCCTATGTATAAATCTAGAAAGCAAATGAGTGGCATATTTGTTGCTTCTTTTATTTGAGATTCTTGTTTATAGGCCTGAACAGAAAAACAATATTGTTCAGCGACCTACATAGAAGTAAATATCCCACAGTTCAGATTTTGCATAGAGGCTACTTATGGCGGCGCCCAATTCTTCGGTAGGCTGGTTAGAGCGTTTATTTAAGTTAAGCGACAATAAAACCACTTTCCGAACTGAAGTTCTTGCTGGTGTAACTACATTCCTAACGATGTGTTACATCATTATTGTCAATCCACTCATTTTATCTGAAACCGGCATGGATCATGGTGCCGTATTCGTTGCGACCTGTTTGGCAGCAGCAATCGGATGTTTAGTGATGGGCATCATTGCGAATTATCCAATCGCGCTGGCCCCTGGTATGGGTTTAAACGCTTACTTTACCTACTCGGTTTGTATGGGAATGGGCGTGCCATGGCAAACAGCTTTAGCGGCTGTTTTTGTTTCAGGCCTTGTCTTTCTTGCAATTAGCTTCTTTAAAATTCGTGAAGCGATTGTCAATGCGATTCCAATGTCACTTAAGTTTGCAATCGGCGGTGGTATTGGTTTGTTCCTAGCACTGATTGCACTAAAAAATGCCGGAATTATTGTTGATAACCAAGCGACATTAGTCGGTTTGGGTGATATCAAACAGCCTACAGTATTACTAGCGTTATTCGGTTTTTTAATGATTGTGGTTTTACACCAATTAAAGGTTCGCGGCGCAATCATTATTAGTATTTTAGTTGTTACGGCCATCGCTACTGCTTTAGGTTTAAATGAATTTAAGGGTGTAGTGGGTCAAATTCCTTCAATTGCACCAACATTCATGCAAATGGACTTTGAAGGTCTATTTACAGCAAGTATGGTCGGCGTCATTTTCGTATTCTTTATTGTCGACTTGTTTGATAGTACAGGTACTTTGGTTGGTGTTTCACACCGTGCGGGTCTTTTACAAGACGGTAAATTACCTCGTTTGAAAAAAGCATTATTTGCAGACTCTACTGCAATCGTTGCTGGTGCCGCATTAGGTACATCTTCAACTACGCCATATATTGAATCCGCTTCAGGTGTAGCAGCAGGTGGACGTACTGGTTTAACTGCTGTTGTGGTTGCTGTCTTGTTTATCTGCTGTCTATTTTTAGCACCTCTTGCTCAATCTGTACCAGGTTTTGCAACAGCGCCAGCTTTATTGTTTATTGGTGTGTTGATGATCCAAGGGATCACGCACATTGATTGGGATGATATTACTGAAGCTGTTCCAGCATTTTTAACCATTGTATTTATGCCATTCACCTATTCAATTGCTGATGGTATTGCAATGGGTTTTATTAGCTATGCATTAGTTAAATTATTCACGGGTAAGGCAAAAACTGTACCGTACATGGTATGGATCATTGCTGCGCTTTGGGTATTTAAATTTATCGCGTTTGGCGGTTAATATGATTTTTTATAATTTTCTTCTTGAGCTATCTTAGACATAGTTTTCAATAAGAAGAAAATTATAAAAGGGTGTGATTTTGACCACACCCTTTTTTCTTTAGACGTGGAGTTAATATGAATCAAGTCGAGCTGATTCGCGCCTTACCAAAAGCCGAATTGCATGTGCATATTGAAGGGACTTTCGAACCTGAATTAATGTTTGCAATTGCCCAGCGCAATCAGATTCAGATTCCTTACAAATCTGTTGAAGAAGTAAAGCAAGCTTATAACTTTCATAATCTTCAATCATTCTTAGATATTTACTATGCTGGTGCGAATGTTCTTGTACATGAACAAGACTTCTATGATTTAGCATGGGCTTATTTTGAGAAATGTGCCGAAGATCATGTCGTTCACACAGAAATGTTCTTTGACCCGCAAACCCATACAGACCGTGGTGTTGCGTTCTCAACAGTGATTAGCGGTTTAAAACGTGCTTGTGCAGATGCCAAAGCTAAGTTTGGTATCAGCTCTCAATTGATTATGTGTTTCTTGCGTCATTTAAGTGAAGAAGCTGCATTTGAAACACTTGAGCAAGCATTGCCATTTAAGCAAGATATTATTGCTGTAGGGCTTGATTCAAGTGAAGTAGGGCATCCACCAGCTAAATTTGAACGTGTTTTTGCTAAGGCACGTGAAGAGGGTTTCTTAATCGTTGCTCATGCTGGCGAAGAGGGTCCACCTGAGTATGTATGGGAAGCTTTAGACTTACTCAAAGTGAACCGTATTGACCATGGTGTGCGTTCTGAAGAAGACGAACAATTAATGGCGCGTTTAATTAATGAAAAAATGCCATTAACGGTTTGTCCTTTAAGTAACTTAAAGCTATGTGTTGTTAAGGATATGAAAGATCATAATATCCGCCGTCTTTTACAAAAGGGCGTACATGTAACGGTTAACTCAGATGACCCTTCATATTTTGGTGGATATATGAATGATAATTTCTTTGCCATCCAGCAAGCTTTAGACTTAAACAATGATGAGTTGAAGCAACTCGCAATTAACTCTTTTGAAGCTTCTTTCATTTCAGATGAAGAGAAACAAAAGTGGATTGCAGAAATCCAAAAAATCTAAATAAAAAAACCGCCTATCTCGGGCGGTTTTTTTATACATAGGGTTTATTTGGGCTGTTTGGTCATACTATTTAAAATATTGTCTTTATCAATGAAGTGATGTTTTAAGGCTGCAAGTACATGCCCAACAATAAGAAAACCTGCAAACCAAGAAATATAAATATGTAATGGTTTAACAATAGCTAAAAGCTCTGGGTTATCTTGCACTAAACGTGGAATTTCAAATAAATATAAAACAGGAGCAGGGTGACCAGCACTCCAGCTAAACAAACAACCAGTGACAGGCAAAGCCACCAAAATTACATAAAGGAATAGATGCCCCACATGTGCCAGAGTTTTCATCATTGGTGACATGGTGTCAGGTAGTTTTGGCACAGGGTGTGTATAGCGCCAAAAAATCCGAATAATCACTAAAAAGATAATTGTGGTTGCAATATTCTTGTGCAACGTAATTACATCGCCTTTAAAGGGGCCATCAACGTCATAACTTAAAAAATTTCCACTATAGAAACCAATAACCCATGCAATGATGAAAATGATTGCCATCACCCAATGCAGGATTTGCGCGGTACGGGTGTAATACTGAGAGGAAGCAGCAGGCATAAAAGACCCTTTTTTTGTCGTTTTGATTCGTGATTTTAGGGGAAAGCGCAGATTTTAAGAAATGTTTTAAATGTAACGGAGCGTGCTAAAAACAGAACGTTTAAGACAAAACGCATTTGATGAGCTGGGTTTTGCAGGTGGAAAAAGATTGCATAAATGCATCAAATTATTTGTTTCTTCTAAAGTCGAGTTTAGGCACAATACGCGCAGCCAACGTTCAATCAAAGGAAAAAATGATGAAAAAATTGATGCTCGCTCTAGCGCCAGTTGTTTTAGCTTTAACAGCGTGTGCAACGACTACAGGTACGGGTACAGGTGCTACTTCTGCACAAACGACAACTCAGCAGTTGGGTGTTGCTGCATTAAAAGTTGCTGTAAATGCGAAATGTATTACAGAGATTAATAATGTCCCTGCATGGAAAACAGCAACAAAGCTTATGACTACTGAACAACGTGATAGCATTCAAACCAATGTGTGTGGTTGCGTGAGCGAAAAGGCTCCAAACAGTGTGACAGCAGTAGAATTGGCAGCAGCTGCACTTGATGTAAATACACGTGCTACAATCGTAAACCAAGTGGTTTCTAAAACTGTAAACGCTTGTGTGGCAGAAGCTTTACAAAAGTAATTAATAATTTTTGTGTTAAAGAAGGCTGATTATATTGATCAGCCTCTTTTATTTAAAGGTAGTGAGTCGATGTTTATTGCTGGTGTAGATGAGGCGGGACGGGGGCCTCTAGTAGGTTCGGTTGTGGCAGCGGCCGTTATTTTAGATCCGAATAATCCAATTTTAGGATTGAATGATTCTAAAAAATTAACTGAAAAGAAACGTGAAAAGTTGTTTATTGAAATCCAAGAAAAAGCCTTAGCTTGGTCCATTGCTGAAGCAACACATGCTGAAATTGACGAGTTAAATATTTTACAGGCGACTTTTTTGGCTATGCAGCGCGCTGTTGATGGTTTGAAAACTCAACCACAAAAAGTAATTGTAGATGGCAACCAAATTCCTAAAGGAATTATTATTCCATGTGAAGCCATTGTTGGTGGAGATGCAAGCCATGCTGAAATTAGTGCAGCAAGTATCTTGGCAAAAGTAACACGAGATCGACAAATGGCGGAATTAGATCAGCAATATCCACTATTTGGTTTTGCCAAACATAAAGGATATCCAACCAAAGCACACTTTGAAGCAATTGCTGTGCATGGCGTGATTGATCAGCATCGTCGTAGTTATGCACCTGTTAAACGTGCTTTAGGTCTATAAATACAAGCACTTAAAAAATTTAAAGCGACTATAAAGTCGCTTTAATTAGGGAGAGAACAACTTCATACTAACGATTGAAGTTTTTCTGTGCATAATTATCATCTTCATAAGAAACTTGATAATCTTGATCAAGATGTTGAAGGTGTTCATGCATTGCACGTTCATGTTGAATACGTTGATAAATTTCTTCGCGATGAACAGAAACCTCTTTTGGTGCATTCACACCAATACGAACCTGGTTTCCTTTGACGCCAAGCACAGTAACACTGACTTGATCCCCAATCATTAATGTTTCCCCGACACGGCGGGTCAGAATCAGCATGTTTATCTCCTTGCTAAACGCTTAAAACTGCAATATTGGTACCCAAATAAAAGCTCAACCTCAGTTTTCAGTCAGATTCTAACAGAAATATGAGAACAAAGTCATATTTTGATAATCACTGCCAAAAAACTTTCCGTTTAATATAACAGAGCCGCTATAAAAAAAACTATAGCGGCTCTGTGTTTTCTTTGATTATTGTCGGACAAGTAAACATTTTTTAATGAATTCTTGACCGTTTGGTAAAATTAAGCGCGGGCGCTGCTTTCACCATGTTCGCGATCTAAACCAAAAGCGGTATGTAGGCAACGAACTGCAAGTTCAAGGTATTTCTCATCAATAATGACAGAAACTTTAATTTCAGAAGTTGAAATCATAAGAATGTTGATGCCTTCATCAGCAAGGGCAGTGAACATTTTGCTCGCTACACCTGCGTGTGAACGCATACCTACACCAACGATAGACACTTTAACGATGTCGTCACGTGTTGAAACTTCACGCGCGCCAATATTTTTAGCAGTTTCGTTTAAGATTTTTTCAGCTTTCGCTAAATCAACACGGTTTACAGTGAAAGTAAAATCTGTAGTGCCGTCTTCTTCAACATTTTGCACTATCATATCGACTTCGATATTAGCATCACTTACTGGTGATAAGATTTTAGAAGCAATGCCTGGTTCATCAGGTACACCTAAAATCGTTAATTTTGCTTCGTCACGGTTAAAAGCAATACCTGCAATAATTGGCTGTTCCATAGTATCTTCCGCCTCAGTAGTAATGAGAGTACCAACATTTTCTTTAAATTCGTCATCAAAAACGCCGTCGTTATCATTATCAAAGCTTGATAATACACGTAAAGGAACTTGATATTTCCCGGCAAACTCTACTGAGCGAATTTGTAAAACTTTAGAACCTAATGATGCCATTTCTAGCATTTCTTCAAAAGAAATACGGTCGATTTTTTTGGCTTTAGGAGCAACGCGAGGGTCAGTGGTGTAAACACCATCTACATCAGTGTAAATCTGGCATTCATCAGCTTTTAAAGCAGCAGCAAGAGCAACACCAGAAGTATCTGAACCACCTCGACCTAGTGTTGTGGTATTTCCATTAGCATCAAAGCCTTGGAAACCAGCAACCACAATAACACGACCTGCATCTAGGTCATTGGTCATGACATCTGTATCAATAGACTCGATACGCGCTTTGGTAAATGCACTGTCAGTTTTAATACCGACTTGACGTCCGGTATAGGATTTAGCTTCCACACCAATCGAATTAAGTGCCATAGCTAACATGGAAATCGTCACCTGTTCACCAGTTGAAACCATTTGGTCTAACTCGCGTGGGTCAGGTGTTTCGGTAATGGCTTTAGCGAGAGCAAGTAAGCGGTTTGTTTCACCACTCATTGCAGATACGACCACAACAACCTTGTGACCGTGATCATGCCAACGCTTCACACGACGAGCAACATTTAAAATGCGCTCGGGGGTACCCATAGAAGTACCGCCATATTTTTGAACGATTAATGCCATAGTTGTTCCATATAAGCCATGACCCTGAGAGGCTTTTCAGGGTCAGTTACACAAAAAGTGAAGTCTTATTTTTGTTCAAGCCATGCAGGTAATGCTGCGATCACTTGTCCAAACTTCTCGTTAAGTGGCGCGCCACCTTGTGCTAAGTCAGGTTTACCACCACCTTTACCACCTAACTCGGTTGCTAGATGTTTGATGATGTCACCTGCTTTTAGATTTGCAGTGTATTGTGATGCAACTGAAGCAAGTAGGCTAACTTTGTCACCCTCTACACCAGCTAACACAATAACTGCATTCTCTAATTTTGATTTAACACTGTCATGTAAGTTGCGAAGTGATTTTGCATCTACACCTTGAACAGTGGTAATAAGCGTTTGACGATCAGCAATCGTTTGTACCTGATCAATCAATTCTGACGCTTGGAAGTTTGCCAATTTCTGATTGAGCTGTTCAATCTGCTTTTGTAATGCAGAAACCAATTCAACATTGGCTTGTACACGCTCAACAGTTTGGTCTTTCTGTGCTTTTAATAAGCCATTAATGTGCTGGATATCAGCATCAGTTTTTTGTACTACATCTAGCGCTTTAGTGCCTGTAACAGCTTCAATACGACGTACACCAGCAGCTACACCACCTTCAGAAGTGATTTTGAATAAACCAATATCACCTGTACGTTTAACGTGAATACCACCACAAAGTTCAATTGAGAAGTTTTTCTCATCAATAATTGAACCCATAGAAAGTACACGTACTTCATCACCGTATTTTTCACCAAACAACATCATGGCACCTTTAGCTTTTGCAGCTTCGATATCAAGAAGTTCAGTTGTTACAGCACTATTTGCAATAATTTCTGCATTCACTAAACGCTCAACTTGTTGTAACTGTTCAAAAGTTACTGGTTGGTCATTAGCAAAGTCGAAACGTAAGATATCACTTGCAACTAGAGAACCTTTTTGTTGTACATGCGAACCTAAGATTTGACGAAGGGCAGCATGTAATAGGTGAGTTGCTGAGTGGTTACGTGCAGTTGCCTCACGAATGTCTGCTTTAACAATTGCTTCAACGTTTTGATCAGCTTTAAGGCTACCAACGGTCACAATACCTTGATGAACAAAAGCACCACCTGACTTTTTAGTATCTTGAACTTCAAAAATACCAGTTTCATTTTTGAAGATACCCGTGTCGCCAATCTGACCACCACTTTCAGCATAGAAAGGAGTTTGGTTTAAAACGATAAGCGCTTCATCACCTTCAGAAACTTCGTCAACTTGTACGCCATCTTTATAGATCGCTACAATTTGACCTTGGCCAGTGGTGTTGATGTAACCGTCAAACTGAGTTTCGCCTTCAACTTTTACAATGTTGTTGTAGTCAACTGCGAATTTACCAGCATCACGAGCACGTTGACGCTGAGCAGCCATTTCTACTTCAAAACCTGCTTCATCAATAATAAAGTCACGTTCACGTGCAATATCAGCAGTTAAGTCTGTCGGGAAGCCGTAAGTGTCGTAAAGTTTAAATACAGTCGCACCAGGAATGGTTTTATCTTTTAATTGAGCAAGTTCGCCTTCAAGTAGTTTCAAGCCTTGCTCAAGTGTTTTAGCAAACTGTTCTTCTTCACGAATTAAAGTTGCTTCAATCACATCTTTACGAGCTGCAAGTTCTGGATATGCATCACCCATAACTTCAATTAAAGGTTGCAACATTTTGTAGAAGAACGTACCAGTTGCACCAAGTTTATTACCGTGACGCACAGCGCGGCGGATAATACGGCGAAGTACATACCCACGACCTTCATTGCTTGGGTTTACACCATCAGCAATAAGGAAACAGCATGAACGCGCATGGTCTGCAACTACACGTAAAGAAGGCTGACCTTCGTCTTCAATACCAATAATGTTTGCAGCAGCTTTTAATAAGTGTTGGAACAGGTCAATGTCGTAGTTTGAATTAACATGTTGCAATACAGCAGAGATACGCTCTAAGCCCATACCCGTATCAACAGATGGAGCAGGGAGAGGGTGAAGCACGCCATCAGCAGTACGGTTAAACTGCATGAAAACGTTGTTCCAGATTTCAATGAAACGGTCACCGTCTTCTTCTGGTGAACCTGGTAAACCACCCCAAATGTGATCACCATGGTCAAAGAAGATTTCAGAACATGGACCACATGGGCCAGTATCACCCATTGCCCAGAAGTTATCAGATGCGTATTTTTCGCCTTTATTATCACCAATACGGATAATACGTTCAGGCGCTAAACCGATTTCTTTGTTCCAGATGTCGTAAGCTTCGTCATCGGTATGGTAAACCGTGGCATAAAGTTTATCTTTTGGTAAACCAAGCCATTGTTCGCTGGTTAAAAATTCCCATGCGAATTTAAGTGCATCACGTTTGAAATAATCACCAAATGAGAAATTACCTAACATTTCAAAGAATGTATGGTGACGAGCAGTGTAACCAACGTTGTCTAAGTCATTGTGTTTACCACCAGCACGTACACATTTTTGTGATGTAGTTGCACGTACATAGTCACGCTTTTCAAGACCTAAGAAGCAGTCTTTAAACTGGTTCATCCCAGCATTTGTAAATAATAAAGTTGGGTCGTTGGCAGGAACAAGAGAACTCGACGCGACACGTGTATGCCCTTGCGTCTCAAAGTAGCGCAAAAATGCTTCACGAATTTCAGCAGATGTCATTAAACGAGTACTCACAACCAAGTCACTCCATATTTTCGAATTTGGCTAAATGTATCAATGCTTGTTTGTTTTATGTCAAACCTTAGCATGTGATACGGGGCTTATTTTTTAAAAACGCTAAATTGTAGCGGAAAAACCCCACCGAACCAACGATTTTAAAAGGAATATCTTACAAAACTGTGATTTGGCTAAAAATCTATATTCAATTGGGCGTGACGTGCTTTAATATATGCCTTCTTTAGCCTGTAGTTTTGTAGATAAGGATAGGTCATGCAACGTATCGCCATTAATGGGTTTGGCCGAATTGGACGTAATGTTTTACGTGCCTGGTTTGAGAGCTCAAAACAATTTCGATTTGAAATCGTGGCGATTAACGACATAGCAGATGTGCAAACATTAGTGCATTTATTTAAATATGACTCAACACATGGCCGCTTCAATGGAAGTGTGGAAATATTCATTGAAAATGAAAAAGTTTTTTTGAATATTCAGTCAAATCAACGAACGCTAAAAGTTGAGGTTTTAAAGCAGGAACAACCCGAACTTTTACCATGGTCTAGTTTAGATATTGATGTGGTACTTGAGTGTACCGGACTGTTTCGCTCTCATGCGGATGCAACACGTCACCTAGAAGCAGGGGCAAAGCGGGTCATTATTGGGGCAGCACCTTTTGACCATGTTGATGCAGCCATTGTTTATGGTGTGAACCATGCTGATGTGAAAGCGACTGATCAAATTATTTCGAGTGTGTCATGTACTACACAAGCTTTAGTTCCATTAGTCAAAATCATTGATGATGCTTTCGGTATTGAAACTGCACTTATGACAGAAATTCATGCAGTAACGGCAGACCAATCTGTACTTGATCATGCACATCGTGATTTACGTCGTGCTAGAGCTTCAGGGCAAAATATTATCCCGACTACGTCTAGTGCACTCGGTGCATTAAAACGTGTTATGCCTAAAATGGAAGACCGTATTGATGGTTATTCAATTCGAGTACCAACTATTAATGTGGCTGCAATTGACTTAACTTTTATCGCGCAATCTCCAATTACTGTACATCACATTAATGAGTTGCTAATTAAAGCTTCTCAAACAGATTATGCAGAAATTATGACTGTTACTGATGAACCGTTAGTTTCGAGTGATTTCAATCATTCACCTTATTCACTCATTGTTGATTTAACCCAAACTATGGTGGTTGGGCATCAAGCTAAAGTATTTGCTTGGTATGATAATGAATGGGGTTATGCAAATCGATTATTGGATCTGTGTGACTC
>NZ_JABVBF010000122.1 GCF_013344765.1 Acinetobacter lactucae | reverse complement strand
GAACTTATAAAAGTTATATCAGACCAAAATTAGATAAAAATCTTTATGAATTTTGAATTGTGGCCAGCGCAGAACTGACTATGCTGGTTTATTAATATTTAAACAGCTTAATCTGAACGTGTAGCTAACCAATTATTCATTTCAGGCCAGACCGCCGTAGGTGCTTGGCTACCGGAAACTACACCCATATGACCACCAGGTACGATTTTAAAAGTTTTGTCTTGGCTACTAATCAAATCCATAAGTGGCTGAACGGCATCAGCGGTAACGATAATATCTGTGCTGCCACCCATTGCGAGTACCGAACATTCGATATCTTTGAGATAGGCTGTAAGCTCACCGAATTTAATTACGCCTTTAGACAGTTCATTATCAATCCAGAAGCGGAGAATAATGTCGCGCATGACCCCACCTGGGTAGGCCTGCATATTATCAATAAATGAACTTGAGGTTGCATGGTCAACAATAAATTCTCGATTATCGAGATTCTTAAAAAGTTCCCAGTATGTTTTTAAATTTCCAATCGGGTCTGTTAATTTAAAACCTAGCGTGTTTTGCCAGCCATGAATATGAAATGCTTCACTTGGTACATGATGTCGAATACGAAAAGGTGTATGTTTACGAACCCATTCGGCAGGTTTGGTAAGACTACCGTAGAGTTTCCCCATATAACCCGCTTTATGTGTGTCGATAGGGGAAGCCAGAATGATCAGATTTTTAATATCTTTATCTTTAAATAATGCGGTATAGCAGAGTGAAAGTGCGCCGCCTAAACTCCAACCATGTAAAGAAAGCTGTTGCTGACCACTGTGCATACGAACCTGCTTTAACATCTCTGGCATAAAAACTTTAATATAGGTGCCGAAATTATATTTTGCTTGATGTCGGGTGGGCACACCCCAGTCAATCAGATACACATCAAAACCTTGTGCTAAAAAGAAGCGGACAAAGCTACGTGTAGGAAACAAATCATAAATGAGCATGTTTACTGCTAGTGGTGGAATGATCACTAATGGTATACGGTACTTAGATGTAGATGAATCGGTCTCATTTCTATAATGGCGTAAGCTAATAATTTCATGCTTATAGATCACATCAAAAGGTGTTTTTCCTGACAGAGCAATTTGAGGACCTCGGAAAAAGAGATCTGATGCATTGATCAGCATGTGAGGTATTTTTTGACCAGCACGTGTCTGAAGAGATTTTTTAATAGATTGTAGCTGTGGAACGTTCTGACGAACTTTAAGCAATAAACTCATTGAATATAAAACCTATAAAGATGTTGCCCAGAGCAGTGACGAGCTGGTCTCTTACGGATAGTAAATGGAATGGAAGATGAGTTCAGTGACCTAAAAGACAGGATTTTGCTTTAAAGGTATCAAGTAGGGTTTTTGTTTAGTCAAATATACTGTGGTTTGACGAAATGGATAATAGGATTAAGACAGTTTGGTGTCTTGATTTTATAATTTGAGCATTTAAATTTCGAAAAACTCAAATATCAAAGCAATATAGAATTTTAAGAGCGTGGATATTGTAGTTTTTTACTAAACACTCAAAATAATATATTGATTTATTTTAATATTATTAAGTAAAGATGGTTTTTGTAAAGTTTGTTTGTGTTTTCTTTAAATAATAAGAAATATAATATAATTATTTTACAATCCATTAGGAATGTAATCGGAAAGTAGTATATATGGAATTTGTTTTTAATGGTTTTTATACACTAATTTCGGCGGTTATCGTCTTATTGTTGGGCCGCTTTCTTGTTAATCGGGTTGATTTTTTAAAACGTTATAATATCCCTGAACCAGTTGCGGGTGGTTTGATAGCTGCGATAATTTCTTTACTCGTCCACACATTGTGGGGGTATAGTATTGTTTTTAGTAGTGAATTACAAACGAGCTTTATGCTTGTGTTCTTTGCATCCATTGGTTTAAGTGCCAATTTTATGAAGCTTAAAGAAGGTGGTAGTGCTTTAGTCATTTTCTTAATTTGTGTAGCTTCTTTTATTGTAGTACAAGACATGGTGGGCATGAGTCTTGCGACTTTACTCGGTCTTGATCCACTCATTGGTTTAATTGCTGGTTCAATTACCTTAACAGGTGGTCATGGGACGGCAGGCGCATGGGGTGAAATTTTAGAAACTCAACATGGTATTCAAGGTGCTTTAGCTTTAGGAATGGCAAGTGCTACTTTTGGTTTGATTATTGGTGGTGTGATTGGTGGTCCGTTAGCAAAACTGCTCATCAATCGTTATAACCTTGCTCAAGCAAAAACTAATGCTGAAATCCAAAATCGTGATACTCATCTTGAACAAAATTCAGATGACCTTGCACCTTTTGAAAACCCTCATCAAGTTCGTTTAATTACTGCTGACAATGCGATTACTACACTTGGTATGTTTGCTGCGTGTTTAGCATTTGCTGAATTTATGACAGGTTTTAGCAAGGGAACATGGTTTGAGTTACCTACCTTCGTTTGGGCGCTCGGTGGCGGTGTAATTTTAAGAAATATTTTAGAGAGCGTGTTGAAAATTGATATTTTTGACCGTGCGATTGATGTTTTTGGTAATGCGTCTTTGTCGCTTTATTTAGCAATGGCATTACTTTCGTTAAAGCTTTGGCAACTAGCTGACTTAGCTGGACCGCTTGTGGTGATTTTAGGTGCTCAAACACTTACCATGGCTTTATATGCAGCGTTTGTAACTTTCCGCGTGATGGGCAAAAACTACGATGCAGCAGTACTAGCAGCAGGCCATTGTGGTTTTGGTATGGGAGCAACGCCAACAGCGGTTGCAAATATGCAGGCGATTACCAACATGTATGGCCCATCGCATAAGGCCTTTTTGATTGTTCCGCTTTGTGGTGCATTCTTTGTCGATTTAATTAATGCAACGGTTATTCAGCTCATGTTGAAATTTATTGCTTAATTTAAAAAAAGCCCGTAAGGGCTTTTTTTATGGATGCTTTTTCCCAAAAGTAATAATCGCCCTTAAACATAGTTTCACATAGAATAAATTGCAGATAAATAAAATGAGAAATGTATGAGCTCAGAAGCACATTCAATTAGCTTGGTTGCCCCTGTGGTTTTATTGGCAGCGGCTGTAGTTGCAGTCCCTATTTTTAAACGTATTGGTTTAGGCTCAGTATTAGGTTATTTAATTGCGGGTCTCATTATTGGGCCATTCGGTTTTGCCTTTTTTCAAGATTCCGCGGCAATATTACATATTGCCGAGTTGGGAATTGTGATGTACTTATTTGTGATTGGTTTAGAAATGCAACCATCACATTTATGGAGTCTGAGACGCGAAATTTTTGGCCTTGGCACACTACAGATCATAAGTTGTGGCTTAGCTTTGACTGCTGTAGGGCTATTATTTTGTTTTACTTGGCAAGTTGCTTTTATTGGTGCGGCAGGATTTGTACTAACTTCGACCGCTATTGTGATGCAATTATTGGGTGACCGTGGGGATTTGACGCAGCCTCATGGGCAAAAGATTGTAGCCATCTTACTTTTTGAAGATTTACTCATTGTGCCATTGCTGGCTATTGTCGCTTTTATGGCACCAAATCATGTGGTCGAAAGCACATCGGTACGTCTACAAAACATAGGAATTGGTTTAATCGCAATTGCAGGTTTGATCGCGGCAGGTTATTGGTTACTTAATCCGTTATTCAGACTTTTGGCTGCGGCTAAAGCGAGAGAAGTCATGACTGCCGCAGCCTTATTGGTGGTGTTAGGTGCAGCGTTACTCATGCAAGTGAGCGGGTTGTCTATGGCGATGGGTGCTTTCTTGGCGGGTGTGCTTTTATCTGAATCAACGTTTAGACATCAAATTGAAGCTGATATTGAACCATTCCGAGGAATTTTGTTGGGCCTATTTTTCCTTGGGGTCGGCATGTCATTGGATTTATCCGTTGTTGCCCAGAACTGGCAACTGATTGTGAGCGGTGTAATTGCCCTGATGTTTGCTAAAGCGCTCATGATTTATATTGTTGCCCGAGTAACGAAAAGCCCTCATACAGAAGCGTTGGATCGTGCCTTACTTATGGCTCAGGGTGGAGAGTTTGCCTTTGTACTTTTCTCTGCCGCGCTAAGTGCACAAGTTATTGATAGTACGGTTAAATCTAATCTTACTGCTATTGTGGTACTTTCGATGGTGTTAACCCCAATTGTCGGTATTCTTTTTAAACGTTTCACTCAAACTAAAGCAGATGTTTCATTAGAAAACGTCAATATTGCCGAGGGTCTAAGTGGTAGTGTTTTAATGATCGGATTTGGACGTTTTGGGCAGGTAACCAGTCAATTATTATTAGCAAGAGGTGTAGATGTCACCATTATTGATAATAATACTGACATGATTCAAAACGCGGAAAAATTTGGTTTTAAAATTTATTATGGCGATGGTTGTCGCCTAGATATTTTACATGCTTCCGGTGCTGCAACAGCACAAGCGATTGTGGTGTGTGTCGACAGCAAAGAAACCACAAATAGAATTGTGGAACTCGTGACTCACGAATTTCCTTTAGCGAAATTATTAGTCCGTTCGTATGACCGTGAGCACTCACTGCATTTAGTCAAACAAAAAGTGGACTTTATGATCCGTGAAACCTTTGAATCTGCGATTAAATTTGGCGAAGTGATTTTACAACAACTTGGCGTGGATGAAGACGAAGTAATAAGAATTAGCGAGGAAATTCGAGATCTGGATAATGAGCGTTTTGAAACTGAAATCGCAGCAGATGATGTCAATGCGGGAGTAGGGATGCAATATACACATACCCATCCACGACCAACAGCACCATTAATTCGACCAAAACGGGAAGGGCGGATTTTAAATAAAGAAGATGCATCAGATAGTGAGAGTCTTAATTAGTATAAAAATATCTGTAAAAGTTCTGTTTAGAAGAACTTTTACAGAATGACTATAAGTGTTCTAAGGCTGTGCCTTTAACCGGGTTTCTACGCCAGTAATAAGGTTGTAAAAATCTAAGAAAAAGCTTCCATGGAGTGATCCACGCAATTCGTCGGTTGGCCTTTTTATTTTCAATAATTTGTTTTGCTAAATATGAACAAACAATTTCTGGCGGATCAATCACAAAGAAAAATAAACGTTTCATTTTTTTCCAATTTTGGATGTTGCCATTGGTCCAAGAAGAAACTAACAGGTCAGTTGCCACCATACCAGGACTGAGTGTGCCAGTACAGTAGTATAAATAGATTCTAAACGCTGAACCGGGTAAAGCTATTATATTCATTTTCCAGTGAGTACTTTCTGATTTAAGGTCTCTTGAGATTGAGAAATTTAAGTAAATATTTGAATTATTTTAATGGAGAATTATTTTTAGTAAAAACGAAAAATTAAAATAGCAACAGTAAGAGTTTTGTTCATTAATAAAGTTGCGAAAATAAGTGATTAAATATTGAATTGCAATTGAGGTGAGCAAAATGAAAAATCAGTGGATAACAGACGAAGATAGATGGCAAGCAATTGTAGATCGAAATGCGGAAGCTGATGCATATTTTGTTTATGGTGTTAAGACCTCTGGTATGTACTGCTTACCATCAAGTACAAAAAGGCTGCCTAAAAAAGAAAATGTAGTTTTCTTTGAGAGCTCAGCACAAGCAGAGAAAAATGGTTATCGAGCAAGTCAAAAAATACAAAATAGACTTTCTAATGCAAATGACCCAAAACTTGTTGAAAAAATTGAGAAAGCTTGTAGATACATTGAGCTCCATGACGAAAACTTATCTCTATCAGACGTAGCAGATCATGTTGGAATGAGTGCATATCATTTTCACCGCGTATTTAAGCACATTACAGGGCTAACCCCTAAAGGCTACGCTGATGCACATAAAAGTAAAAAGCTAAGAGAAAACTTAAATGAAAATATCAGTGTGACTGATGCGATATTTAATGCAGGCTTTAATTCGAATAGTCAGTTTTATGAAAATTCAAATTTGCTATTAGGTATGACAGCGAAAGAATGGAAATCAGGTGGTAAAGGGGTACGTATTTTCTTTGCCATAGGAGAGTGCTCTTTAGGAGACATTTTAGTCGCTCAAAGTCAGAAAGGAATTTGTGCAATTTTATTAGGTGATGATCCTGAAAAGCTTTTAAATGATTTACAAGATAAATTTCCAGAAGCTGATTTGATTGGGTGCGATGATGAGTTTGAGCAATTGATAGCCCATATTGTTGGATTTATTGAAGCACCACAAATTGGATTAGATTTACCACTAGATATTCAAGGGACTGCATTCCAACAAAGAGTATGGCAGGCCTTGAAAGAAATTCCTGCGGGGCAGACAGCAAGTTATTCTGAAATAGCCCAAAAAATAGGGTCACCTAAAGCCGTTCGTGCCGTCGCAGGTGCATGCGCAGCAAATATGTTAGCTGTCGCTATCCCATGTCATCGTGTTATCCGAAATGATGGCTTTATTTCTGGTTATCGCTGGGGTGTTGAACGTAAACGTGCATTGTTAGACAAAGAAGCAGAACTGGTACGGAACTAAAATTGTTTTAGTTGGCTACTTTTATAGAGTTAATTTTTTCAAAATAGCAAGAATCAGAGAGTCTCTTTTCTTCTGGCTATTCAAAATATAACCATCAATTTAATAATGATGGAATTATGAGTATGGCCAGATTAAAAGACAAAGTGGCTATTATTACAGGCGCGAGTTCAGGTATAGGTTTAAGTGCGGCGTCCTTATTTGTAGCGGAAGGGGCGAAAGTTATTCTTGTCGCACGTCGAGAGAATATTTTAGAGCAAGTTTGCAATAGATTGAATCAAGATGAAGTCGTTGCACATTTCATTGCAGGTGACCTATATGATCCAACAACTATGCAAAAAGCAATCGAGATGGCTATGCAATATTATGGAAAGTTAGATATCGCATTTAATAATGCAGGCCTTTTGGGAGAGTATCAACTTACTCATGACACAACCGATGAAAATTGGAATCATGTGATTCAGGGCAATTTAACCAGCGCGTTTCAGTCTGCCAGAGAGCAGCTTAAAGTCATGTTAAAGCAAGGCTATGGCTCAATACTGTTTACATCATCTTTTGTTGGTCATCATATCGGGTTTCCTCAAATGGCGGCTTATGCTGCCAGCAAAGCGGGACTCATTGGATTAACCAAAGTGATCGCAGCAGAATATGCAACGTCAGGCATTCGAGTAAATGCACTTTTACCCGGTGGAACAAATACTTCAATGGGTCAAGAAGCCGCTTCTTCTCCAGAAGTTCTAGAGTTTGTAAAAAGCATACATGCGATGAAACGTTTAGCAGAACCCGATGAAATTGCAAAAGCGGCGCTCTTTTTAGTTAGTAATGATGCAAGCTTTATTACAGGCAGTGCTTTACTCGCCGATGGTGGAGTGACTATTTGTAAAACCTAGATCAAGAATGAATACATAGGTCGTAAAAAAGTGAGGCTGCTGGAGCCTCACTTTTTATATGTACTTATTTTCGTTTTTTTGTTTTTAAATATTCGGCATAAGCTTCATCTGCAAAGCGTCTTAAAGAGTCACCAATAGCAGCATATTGATATTCATTCAGGTTAGCCAATGACGCACGGGCAGAAGGATGCTGCACACCGAAACCAGAACCCGGCAATAAAACCACACCTGTTTCATCTGCTACTCTAAACAATAGCTCGGTCGGATTTTTATTTTTCATCACCCAGTCGGCAAACTCATCACCATAGAGAGTGCGGGAGGTGTTTTCAAGGTTAACAAGGGTGTAATAGTCCACCGCATTTGGATCTGTTGGAACATCAACACCAAGTTGTCTATAAAGGGCTGCATCGCGTTCACGAACAACAGATTTAACTGCTTTTTTATAGCTTTGGCGTGAGTCCATCATATTAAACAGTGCAAATAAAACCATTTGCACTTGCTGTGGGGTAGACAGGCCCGCGGTATGGTTTAAAGCAACATTACGGCTGTCTGCAACTAAACGGTCAATAAACTTAATGCTTGATGGGTCGGTTGTTAAAGATGAATAGCGCTCCTCAAGCTCTTTCTTCTCTTTTTTCGATAAGTTCGCAATTTGTTTATCAAGCACATTGTTATTTGAAAGCGCAATGACACCAAGTCGCCAACCAGTCGCGCCAAAGTATTTAGAGAAAGAGTAAACCAAAATGGTGTTATCAGGACAGATCGCAAATAGTGATTTGAAGTTATCGGCAAACGTACCGTAAACATCATCTGTCAAAATAATCAGATCGGGGCGTTTTTTGACGATATCAGCCAAAATCGCAAGTCCTTCATCACTCATTTTTACCGATGGCGGGTTACTTGGGTTGACTAAAAAGAACGCCTTAATAGATGGATCTTCTAACTTTCGAAGTTCCGATTCTGGATATTGCCAACCGAGTTTAGGGTCTGCCTCAATGAGCACTTCTTCAAGTTGGTAGTCATTAAGTTTTGGAATTTCCAGATATGGCGTAAAAATAGGACTACCAATCGCAATGCGGTCGCCGTTTTTAATAATTTTATTTTCTTTTAATGAGTTAAAAATGTAGGCCATTGCGGCTGTTCCGCCTTCAACAGCAAACAAATCTAAGTCTCTTTTTTGCATGCCTTGTACGCCCATTTCTCGTAAGACGTACTCTTTAATAATCGTCTCACTTACTCTAAGCATGCGGTCTGGTACGGGATAGTTACAGCCCAGAATACCTTCAACCATTTCAAGTAAAAAAAGATCAGGGTCTAAGCCTAATTGGTCGCGTACATAAGATACGGCTTTACCTAAAAATACAACGCCCGGTTTATCGCGGTTTTCCAAAATGAAGCTGTCAAAACGTGACTGGAGTCCAACAGGGCGAGGGAAGCCACCTAAACCCTCTGGCATATAAGAGAACGAGAACTCGGATTCGGTTGCCGAAAACAGACCTAGTTGAAAGAATGCTCGGCGTGGGATGGTCGCAAGAAAGTTCGGATTGCCTCGGCCAGCATTTAACATCATGCGGTCAGTTCGGCTTTGAGCTAATTCTATTAAATTATCTTTCAGTTCAAATGGACTGAGTTTTGCGTATTTAGAATAATCGACTTTCCCCATGGGATGTCTCCTTAATTATAGTGAGATGAATAAAATTTCTACTTCAATGTATAAAATCAGGCTAAGCCTACGATCAGTGGTCCGAGTAAGGTCAAAAACACATTTGCAAGGGCATAGGTGATTGCGAAAGGAACAGTCGGAATTGAATTGCCTGCTTTGTCTAAGGTGGCACCAAAAGCAGGGTTTGCACTGCGTGAACCAGATAGAGCCCCAGCCATTACCGCAACGTTGCTATAACGCAGAACATAACGAGCAAACAGCATAGAAAGCAGCAACGGAACCAGTGTTACAACTACTCCAATCATAAAGAGTGAAAGACCACTTTCTTTAATGGTTTGAATGGCCTGTAAACCTGATTGTAAGCCAACCGCTGCAACAAAGCCTGCCAAACCTAAGTCTTTAAGAAGCTGTGAAGCCGCTAACGGCATATTGCCATGTACCTGATTTCTACTACGAATCCAACCAAACAGAAGACCTGACAGTAAAGCACCACCGCCAGCGCCAAGCGTTAAGGGCACATCACCTAAACGAATCACAAAAAGACCAATCACCAAACCGACCACAAGGCCAGCACCATGGAAAATCCAGTCGGTTTTTAAGCTTTCAGGTAAGGCTTTACCAGCTTCTTTCACTAAACGATCAAGGTCACTTTTTGTACCGTAGACGGTGACTACATCACCTTGGCGTAAAACGGTATCGTCATTTAAAGGTTGAGTTTCATCTTTACGTTTAATCGCAAGTACATAAATACCGTGTTTCAAATAAGCTGGAGTATTGGCCTTAATATCACCTAAGGTACGGTTAATATATTTGGAATTTCTTAAGATGACATCGCTGGTATCCATAATCATTTCCATACCCTGCGATGATTGCAATTCGGGTCCGATTTGCTCGGCTACGGAAACTACACTGGCACGGCGACCGACCAGCAATACCACATCGTCTGTTTGTAAGGTTAGTTCAGGAGCAACATCAATAAACTGATCTTTACGTTTTAACCGTTCAATTGTAATGCTTGCTTCTTTTGCTTCAAGTTCCGCAATAGTGTGTCCATTCGCTTGTTTAACTTTATAAATACGCCCAACAATTTCCGGCATTGCCAGTTCCTGACCCGGTGCGAGTTCAAACGCACCTTTAAGTCGTTCACTTTGGGCTTTTAGAGCATCGTCATGAATCTCTTTACCCATAAATTTAGGCAAGATATTTACACATACAATGATTGCGCCTAATGAACCGAAAATGTAAGTCACCGCATAGCCAATCGCGACATTTGCTTGAAGTCTTTGAATTTCAGCCAGAGGCAGATCGAGTCTAGAAATCGCATCTCCAGCAGTACCAATAATCGCAGATTGAGTCATGCCACCAGCAGCGAGTCCGGCAGCCAAACCTTTATCGAGATGGAAAATTTTAGCCATGACTAAAACGGTGACTAAACCACACACTGCCATAAATACGGCTAAAAGAATTTCTTTTATAGACTGTGGCCCGAGTGATTTAAAAAACTGGGGCCCACTTTCAAAGCCTACCGCGTAAATGAAGAGCGCAAATAAAATTGCTTTAACGCCGTTATCAACAGGTACACCGATAAGACTTAGAACGACTGCTACAAGTAGGGAGCCTGCGACTCCACCAAACTGAAATTTTCCAAACTGGAACTGTCCAATCCAGAAGCCAATTGCGAGTGATAAGAACAATAATATTTCGGGGCTATGTTTTAAAGCACCTTGTAAC
>NZ_JABVBF010000121.1 GCF_013344765.1 Acinetobacter lactucae | reverse complement strand
TCCAATAACTTTTTGTTTTATATTTAAAACTTTTGCTTTCCTATTTATAACCATTCAATTTACTTAGTACCAAATATATAAATTGAATGGTTAAAATAAGCGGTTGATTAAATTATCCAATACGTCGTTTTAGTCCTGTCATTTGTAAAATACGTGTTGAAATTTCTTCAATCGACATTTCAGTGACATTTAAGTATTTAATACCTTCTGAAATATAAATTCCTTCAATTGCTCTAAGCTCCATCTGGCATTGGCTAAAACTCGCATAACGACTATTTGCCTTACGCTCACTACGAATCGCTACCAATCGCTCAGCATCAATCATCAAACCAAATAACTTACTACGATGAGCTCTTAATACTGCTGGCAAACGGTTATCATCCAAATCTTCTTCAGTTAATGGATAGTTTGCAACACGAATACCGAATTGAAGAGATAAATAAATTGAAGTCGGTGTTTTACCCGAGCGGGAAACTCCAATTAAGATTAAATCCGCTTTATCATAATGACGAGTACGTGCCCCATCATCATTATCAAGCGCAAAATGAACGGCATCAATACGGGCTTTATAGTATTCAGAATCGGTTACCGCATGGGTCTGCCCGACCAACGTTGTTGGTGGTGTCCCAAGCTCTTGCTCAAGTTTACTAATTAAGCCTTCAAATACATCCAGATTAACCGCTTTAGCCGTATTAATAATCTCTCGCACATGTGGATCAACTAAAGTATCAAAGACTAAAGGTAGGCAACCATCTTTGGTTTGACATCGATTAATCTCAACTACCACATCCATTGCCGCCTCTTCAGTTGTAATATACGGCATGATGTGAATATCAAAATCTACATTGGGAAATTGTGCTAATAACGAATGTCCAAGGGTCTCGGCAGTAATTGCAGTTCCATCAGAAATAAAAAAAACACTCCGCTTAAATTGTTTACTTTCTGACATTAAAATTCTCCTTAAACATTTGTCTTAGTGCTATATAATCTTTATAGTAAACTGATCTTACATGACTGTCGCTTAGTATAATTCTCAACTAAGCACTTTATTTTTATAATTTCATGCCAAGATAGACATTAATACTGCAAAAGTGGAGTGAAAACTTTGGAAGCGCGCGTAATCGGTCTAGAAAAATTAGGGAAACACGATGTCGAACTCGTAGGTGGGAAAAACTCATCTTTGGGTGAAATGATCAGCCATTTATCAAATGCTGGCGTATCGGTACCTGGTGGCTTTGCAACTACTGCTGCTGCCTATCGTGAGTTCTTAGACCAAAGTGGTCTCAACGCTCGAATTCAAGCAGAACTTGCTCAACTTAACGTCGATGACGTAAATGCTCTTGCAGAAACAGGTGCTAAAATTCGCCAATGGATTGTAGAGACTCCACTCACTGCAACCTTAGAACAAGAAATTCGCGCCGCTTTTACAGCACTTTCTAACGGCAACCCTGATATCGCGGTTGCCGTTCGCTCATCTGCAACTGCTGAAGATTTACCAGATGCATCTTTCGCGGGTCAACAAGAAACTTTCTTGAATATTCGCGGTATTGATAACGTACTTATTGCGATCAAAGAAGTATTTGCTTCTTTATATAATGACCGTGCAATTTCTTACCGTGTACACCAAGGTTTCGATCATGATGTTGTAGCATTGTCTGCTGGTGTACAACGCATGGTTCGTTCTGAAACCGGTGCTGCTGGTGTAATGTTTACACTTGATACAGAGTCTGGTTTCCGTGATGTTGTATTTATCACAGCATCTTACGGTTTAGGTGAAATGGTTGTACAAGGTGCCGTTAACCCTGATGAATTCTACCTATCTAAACCATTATTAAATGCTGGTAGACATTCTATTTTACGCCGTAACCTTGGTTCTAAACACCAAAAAATGATTTATGGTGAAGAAGGTTCTGCGGGTAAATCTGTTGTTGTTGTTGATGTTGAAAAACAAGAGCGCCAACAATTTGCTTTAAATGACCATGAGTTACAAGAGCTAGCTAAACAAGCACTCATCATCGAACAACATTACGGCGCTCCAATGGACATCGAATGGGCAAAAGACGGTGATGATGGTCAAATTTATATTGTTCAAGCTCGTCCTGAAACTGTAAAAAGCCGCCAAAACGTAGGCACTATGGAGCGCTACCTTCTCAAACAAAGAGGTACAGTTCTTTGTGAAGGGCGTTCAATTGGTCAACGTATTGGTTCAGGTAAAGTCCGTATTGTTAACTCAATTAAAGAAATGGACAAAGTTCAAGAAGGCGACGTTCTTGTGTCGGATATGACCGATCCTGATTGGGAACCGGTAATGAAACGTGCTGCTGCAATTATCACTAACCGTGGTGGTCGTACATGTCACGCAGCAATTATTGCACGTGAACTTGGTGTACCAGCTATTGTAGGTTGTGGTAACGCAACGGAAGTATTGACTGACGGTCAAGAAGTAACTGTTTCTTGTGCTGAAGGTGATACAGGTTTCATTTACGAAGGTGCATTAGATTTCGAAGTTCAACGCAACTCAATTGAATCTATGCCTAAGCTTTCGTTCAAAATTATGATGAACGTAGGTAACCCTGACCGTGCATTTGACTTTGCTCAAATTCCAAACGAAGGTATTGGCCTTGCTCGTCTTGAGTTCATCATTAACCGTATGATCGGTGTACATCCTAAAGCCCTACTCAACATTGACAGCCTACCTCGTGAAACTCGTGCTGCCGTTTTAACTCGTACAGCGGGTTATGCATCACCAGTAGATTTCTATGTTGAAAAATTGGTTGAAGGTATTGCTACTCTTGCTGCTGCATTTGGTGACAAGCCAGTTATCGTTCGTATGTCTGACTTCAAATCAAACGAATATGCAAACTTAATTGGTGGTAAGTTATACGAGCCTGAAGAAGAAAACCCGATGCTCGGTTTCCGTGGTGCAAGCCGTTATGTATCTGATAACTTCCGTGATTGTTTCGAATTAGAATGCCGCGCACTTAAGAAAGTTCGTGATGAAATGGGTCTCACCAATATTCAAATCATGATTCCTTTTGTACGCACAGTATCTGAAGCGAAACGCGTTATTGAATTACTTGCACAAAATGGCTTGAAACGTGGTGAGAATGGCTTAAAAGTAATCATGATGTGTGAATTACCAACTAATGCCCTGTTAGCTGAACAATTCTTAGAGCACTTCGATGGTTTCTCTATTGGCTCTAATGACTTAACACAGTTAACGTTAGGTCTTGACCGTGACTCAGGTATTGTTTCACACTTATTTGATGAACGTGATGCAGCTGTTAAAGCACTTCTTTCAATGGCAATCCATGCCTGCCGTAAAGCAGGTAAATATGTAGGTATCTGTGGTCAGGGTCCTTCAGACCATCCAGATCTTGCAAAATGGTTAATGGAACAAGGTATTGAATCTGTCTCTCTTAACCCAGACTCAGTTTTAGATACATGGTTCTTCCTTGCTGAAGAAAAAATCAAGCAAATCTAATATGTTATAAAAAAAGGCCCATCCGTGGGTCTTTTTTCATCTTTAGAATAGAGAATTTTTATTTATGCAAATTTACTTGGCACGTAATAATCAACAAGCTGGGCCTTACACTTTAGAACAAGTAAATCAAATGTTGGCGAGCCAACAAATTTTGTTAACTGATTTAGCTTGGCATGAAGGCATGACAGAATGGAAAGCTTTAGGAGAATTAACCCAAGGTAAACTTGTATATCAACCTATCGGTTATTCTATACCTACAATAAACACGAATACATCAACTAATGAAACTATTCGTCAAATTCGTGTAGAACCTAAAGTTCATGAACTTGCGTCTATTCCAGCTCGGGCTTTGGCAAAAATTATTGATTTATTGCTTTGGTTACCAATCGCTGCAATTCCGTCATTTTTCTTTAATGAAGCTCAATATAAGCAATTATTCGAGCTGCAAAAACAGATGCAATCCGCAGAAGTCGCATCGACTAAAGCGGCAGAGTTACAACAGCAACTTTTTACCTTAATTCCGATAGAAGCTTGGCACTCAATGCTTCTTTACGTCGTAATTATGCTTGCTATTCAAGCCATTCTTTTAACGAAGTTTGGGCAGAGCATAGGTAAAAAAATCGTTGGAATTAAAATTGTAGATGCTGAAGATAATAGCAAGGTTAATTTAACTCGTATTTTCTTATTAAGAAGTATTGTTTTTATCATATTAAACTTACTGTTCATGCCAATCAGTACAATTATTGACTACGCTTTTGCACTAGGGCAAAAGCGCCAAGCTTTACATGACAAAATTGCAAGAACAAAAGTGATCAAATGATAATGAATGACTCATTCATTTAATGTCTAAAAAAAGAGGAGGCACCCCGCCTCCTTTTTTCTATAGAGAGTTGATATTTAAATAAAAGCTCTAGTGAAATTAAATACCCTACAAAAAAAATCGGGTTTTAAAACAATTATTTCAGCCTACTTTATGTATAGCTTAGTTTGTCGATATGAGGCATAATGCCCTACAACGTAGCGGTGTCATATAATTGAGAAGTCTAAATTTTAGGATTAGCGTTCTCAATCATGCGACACTTTAATCGCTATCCCATATTTAATTAGGGAATGGGACTCTTCACCGAGGTTGTAAAATGAGACAAACGATTTTAGCTGTATTGTCTTTATCAACGCTTGCCGCACTTTTGACTGGGTGTGGTGGTGATATGGTACTTCTAAACTCTAAAGGTCCAGTTGGTCAAGGTCAAAGTGACCTTATGATGACTGCGATCTATTTAATGTTACTTGTGGTGATTCCTTCAATCATCATGGCATTATGGTTTGGTTGGAAATATCGCGCGTCAAATAAAGATGCAGACTATAAACCTACATGGGCACACTCAACTGCAATTGAAGTTGTAGTATGGGGTATCCCTGTCATTATTATTGGTATTTTAGCTTGGTTAACTTGGTGGGGTTCCCACAAGTACGACCCATACCGTCCTTTAGAATCAGATAAAGCACCTTTAACTATTCAAGTTATTGCTGAACAGTTCAAGTGGATCTTTATTTATCCTGAACAAAACATTGCAACAGTTAACGAAGTACGTTTCCCTGAAAAAACTCCGTTAAGCTTTAAAATCACTTCTAACTTTACAATGAACTCATTCTTCATTCCACAGTTAGGCGGCCAGATTTATGCAATGGCAGGTATGCAAACTCACCTTCATTTGTTAGCAAATGAAACTGGTGTATATCGTGGTTTCTCTTCTAACTACTCAGGTTATGGTTTCTCTCAAATGCGTTTCAAGGCGCATAGTGTTACAGAGCAACAATTCAACGAATGGGTAGCAGCGGTTAAAGCAGGTAATGGTTCAACCATTAACCCAGAAGCAGTTCAAAAAACTACGCTTGACCAAGCTGAATTGGCAACCTTACGTGATGGTAACCGTTCTAAGCATCAGATCGAGCATTTAGTGAATCGTGCTAAAGCTGCTGGTGATGAAAAAGCAGTTGCTGAAGCTGAAGCTATGAAACCGTTCCCGACTAAGCCACACCCTGTGACTTATTACTCTACAGTTGAACCAAAATTGTTTGAAACAATTATCAACCACTATATGAGTAACTATCATGGTGTTGACCACTCTGCTGCACACGCAACAGCTGATACTCATGCTGCAGCTGAACACGCTGCTCAAGGGGAATAAGACATGGATATGATTTTTGGTAAACTGGGTTGGGACTCTATCCCGACAGAGCCAATCGTACTTGTCACCATGGTCCTTATGGCAATTGGTGCAATTGCAGTGCTTGGCGGTATCACCTATTTCAAAAAATGGGGATATTTGTGGAATGAGTGGTTTATTACAGTAGACCATAAAAAGATTGGTATCATGTATATCATCGTATCCGTTATCATGCTTCTGCGTGGTTTTGCCGATGCGATCATGATGCGTTTACAACTTTTCCTCGCTAAAGGCGGTGGTGAAGGTTATCTACATCCTGACCATTACGACCAGATCTTCACCGCGCATGGTGTAATCATGATCTTCTTCGTAGCAATGGGTCTCGTTGTAGGTATGATGAACATCTCTGTACCTTTACAGATTGGTGCTCGTGACGTTGCTTTCCCATTATTGAACTCTTTAAGCTTCTGGTTATTCGCTGGTGCTGCTGGTTTGATGATGCTTTCACTTGTATTAGGTGAATTTGCTGCGACTGGTTGGATGGCTTACCCTCCTCTATCTGGCATTCAATATTCTCCTGGTGTAGGTGTCGACTACTATATCTGGGCACTTCAGGTTTCTGGTCTAGGTACGCTTTTATCTGGTGTTAACTTCTTCGTTACCATCATCAAAATGCGTGCGCCTGGCATGAAATTAATGGACATGCCTATTTTCACGTGGACTTCACTTTGTACGGCTGTATTAATCATTGCCTCATTCCCTGTATTAACAGGTACTCTTGCAATGCTTACTCTTGACCGTTACTTCGGCTTCCATTTCTTCACAAATGAGCTTGGCGGTAGCCCAATGCTTTATGTGAACTTGATCTGGACATGGGGTCATCCTGAAGTATATATCTTGGTATTGCCTGCATTTGGTCTATACTCAGAAATCGTTGCAACCTTCTCTCGTAAAGCGTTGTTCGGTTACAAGTCTATGGTGTATGCAACTATCGCGATTACTGTTCTTGCGTTTGTTGTATGGCTTCACCACTTCTTCACCATGGGTGCTGGTGCGAACGTTAACGCGTTCTTCGGTATCATGACCATGGTTATTGCGATTCCTACTGGTGTGAAAATCTTCTCTTGGTTATTCACCATGTATAAAGGTCGCATCACCTTTACTACTCCAATGTTATGGACACTTGGCTTCCTTGTAACATTCGGTATTGGTGGTTTAACTGGTGTACTTATGGCTGTTCCACCTGCGGACTTCTTGGTACACAACTCATTATTCTTGATCGCTCACTTCCATAACGTAATTATCGGTGGTGTGGTGTTTGGTATGTTTGCCGGCATCATTTACTACTGGCCAAAAATGTTTGGTTGGAAGCTCAATGAAGCATGGGGTAAAGCTGCATTCTGGTTCTGGTTCTTCGGTTTCTATTTTGCATTCATGCCACTTTATATCCTTGGTTTCATGGGTATGACTCGTCGTTTGAATACATATGACAACCCTGAATGGGATCCGTACCTTGCGATTGCATTATTTGGTGCTGTTCTTGTTGCTATTGGTATTGCATGTTTCTTAATGCAAATCATTGTTGGTTTCTTACAACGCAAAGACAACATGGACCTTACAGGCGATCCATGGGATGCTCGTACACTTGAGTGGGCAACTTCTTCCCCTGCTCCGTTCTATAACTTTGCGCATGAACCAGATGCAAGCGGTATCGACCGTTTCTGGACTGACAAAGAAAATGGTGTAGCATACGCACGTAACACTAAATATGAAGACATCCACATGCCGACTGATCGTGCAGCTGGTTTTGTTATTGCAATGTTCATTACTCTTCTTGGCTTTGCACTCATCTGGCATATTTGGTGGCTCGTTGTTGTTTCATTCGTTGCAGCTGTTGTTAGCTTGATCGTAAGCTCATTCACTAAGAATGTTGATTACTACGTTCCTGCTGCTGAAGTTGAGCGTATTGAAAACGAACGCTATGCTTTACTTGAAAAACACTTGAAGAAGGACTAAGGAAATGGCTGAAGTACTTCATCACGACAACCACGGCCATGACGGTCATCATGAACATGATGATACTGATTTAACGGTCTTTGGTTTTTGGACATACTTGATGAGTGACTTGATTCTTTTCGGATCACTCTTCATTGCGTTCGCTGTATTAAGCAGTCATATCCCACCAGGAACTCCAAGTGCATATGACCTATTCCATGATTCACTAGGCTACGTGTTAACTGAAACATTCGCCTTATTGATTTCATCGGTAACTTTTGGTTTTGCTGTACTTGCATCTTATAAAAAGAATGTGAACCAAGTTATCACCTGGTTATTTATCACATTCCTTTTTGGTGCAACGTTCATTGGGATGGAAATCTACGAATTCCATCACCTTGTACATGAAGGTCATGGTCCAACTCATAGTGCATTCTTATCATCGTTCTTTACTTTGGTTGGTACACACGGTATCCACGTAACCTCTGGTCTCGTATGGATGCTTGTATTAATGTATCAAATCAAGACTAAAGGTTTGACTTTACCGAATACACGTCGTCTTGCTTGCTTAAGCTTGTTCTGGCACTTCCTTGACATCGTTTGGATCTGTGTATTCAGCGTCGTTTACTTAATGGGAGTTCTCTAATGAGTAGTCATGAGCATAATGCTGCTGGTGCGTCACACGGTAACTTTAAGCAATACACTGTTGGATTTATCCTTTCTGTTATCCTCACCATCATCCCTTTCGGGATGGTGATGGCGGGTGGTTTCAGTCGTGGTCTTTTAGTTACAGTGATTGCAATCACTGCGGTTGCTCAGGTCCTTGTACAACTTGTGTATTTCTTACACATGAATACATCATCTGAACAACGTTGGAATATGATTGCATTCATCTACACAATCCTTTGTATCGCTGTACTTTTAATCGGTTCTGTGTGGATTATGAATTACCTTCACTACAATATGATGATCTAAACTGATTGTCATGTTGAAAAAATATCTATTCCTGACTAAACCAGGAATTCTCTTCGGTAATTTCATTACCACCTTGGGCGGCTTTTTCTTAGCCGCTCAAGGCTCTATAGACATCTTATTATTACTTCTCACCCTACTCGGAACAACTTTAGTTGTAGCTTCTGGTTGCGTTGTTAATAATGTTATAGATCAAGATATTGATACAAAGATGCAGCGCACGCAAAACCGCGCACTTGTTAAAAAAACAATCTCTCCTACTATTGCGATGATATATGCATTCGTACTTGGAGTAATTGGTTTTAGCATTCTGTGGTTCGGTGTAAATGGCTACGCATTTTTGTTTGCAATGATTGGTTTTATTGTCTATGTCGGTTTTTATAGTTTGTGGACTAAACGTACCTCAATCCATCAAACCGTCATTGGTAGTATCTCCGGGGCGAGCCCTCCTGTTATTGGTTATACAGCAGTAACTCATCAATTTGATGTGGCAGCCTTGCTTTTGTTTTTAGCATACGCTTTATGGCAAATGCCTCATTCTTGGGCAATTGCAATTTATCGTTTTGATGATTACAAAAATGCGGGAATTCCAATTTTGCCTGTAGCACGTTCTATTTATCGTACGAAAATTGAATGTGTAATCTATATCCTGTTATTTGCAGCTGTTTTGAATGGGTTATATTGTTTTGGCTATACCAATATATTCTTTTTAATTACCTTTAATGCTTTGACTGCATATTGGTTATATTTATCAGTTGTTGGATTTAAAGCCGAAAATGATCAATTGTGGGCTAAACGTTTTTTTCTCTACTCGGTCATATTAATTACCCTGTTAAGTTTGAGCTTTAGCTTTACCTATCAATCCCCTGCTCCAAATCTTCCTCTCTTTTAAACAAGAGAGGATTTCCTCTTTATAGTAAAGAAGTTTTACTTTTCTGATCAAAAGATTTGTTTTTAGTCGAACTTTTACCTATAATTCAGCCTTCGCAAATTTTGCGACATAACTTATTCAGTTATGACTCCTTGCTTCTAATTTTTTTATTAGGGGCTGTTTAAACCGTAAGGAGCTGACAATGCGTCATTACGAAATCGTACTTTTGGTACACCCAGACCAAAGCGATCAAGTTGTAGGTATGGTTGAACGCTATATCTCTCAGATCAAAGAAGCTGAAGGTCAAATTCACCGTTTAGAAGATTGGGGCCGTCGTCAATTGGCTTACCCAATTAACAAAATTCACAAAGCGCACTACATTCTTATGAATGTTGAATGTGGTCAAACTACGCTTGATGAGTTAGAAGAATTATTCCGTTATAACGACGCGATCATTCGTAACCTTATCATCCGTCGTGAACACGCAATCACTGAAGAGTCATTGCTTGCTAAGAGTGCTGAAGAAAAGCGTGCGCGTAAAGCTCAACGCGAAGAAGCACAGCAAGTTGCTCAAGAAGCTGAATAAGGAGAACATCAATGGCACGTTTTTACCGTCGTCGCAAGTTCTGCCGCTTTACAGCTGAGAATGTTGCGTACATCGACTACAAAGATATCGACACTTTAAAACAGTACATCACTGAAAACGGCAAGATTGTTCCTAGCCGTATCACTGGTACTAAAGCTCGTTATCAACGTCAATTAGCACTTGCTATCAAACAAGCTCGCTATTTGTCTTTGATTCCGTACACTGACAACCATAAGTGAGGTGATCTGTGGACGTTATCTTATTACAACGCATTAAGAACCTTGGTAAATTAGGCGATAAAGTATCAGTTAAAGCTGGTTACGGCCGTAACTTCCTTATCCCTCAAGGTAAAGCAGTTGCAGCTACTGAAGCTAACACTGCTGCTTTTGAAGCTCGTCGTGCTGAACTTGAGAAGCAAGAAGCTGAAGTTTTAGCTGCTGCTCAAGCACGTGCTGAACAATTGAATGAAGTTAACATCGTTATCACTGCTAAAGCTGGTGACGAAGGTAAACTCTTCGGTTCTATCGGTACTCGTGACATCGCTGACGCATTAACGAATGCTGGTCTTACAGTTGACCGTGCAGAAGTTCGTTTACCAAATGGCGCGCTTCGTCACACTGGTGAATTCAACATCGCAATCCAATTGCATCATGATGTTGTTGCAGAAGTTCTCGTTACTATCGTATCTGAGTAATTTCTTATCAAAAAAAGAGCATGCTTTTGCATGCTCTTTTTT
>NZ_JABVBF010000120.1 GCF_013344765.1 Acinetobacter lactucae | reverse complement strand
TTGAATAAGAGCATATAAAAAGCAAACCCCAAGTGCTAAATTTGCACTTAGGGTTTATACAAAAATCACTCGTGATTTACTTCAAACCAAAAGTCTTTCTAATACTTTTATCAACCGGGCCACTCGGCATAAATCGACGTAACTTACTTAACAAAGATGCTTGCCCAGATGGCGTACGGCGCATTTGCCAATCATTGAGTGCTGCTTTAACAATTGTATCAGCAACACCATCGGGCTGAGGTGCCTGATCGATCTGATTTAAAACGGCCTGTGTAGCTAAGTCACGTTCTTGATCGTATTCAGGAATTTTTGAACTTGCTACAGGGGCATTTTTATCCAAATTAGTTTTAGTAAATGAAGGCTGAACAATGGATACACGAATTCCAAATTGTCGAAGCTCATGATCTAAAGATTCAGATAATCCCTCAACCGCATGTTTGGATGCCGAATATAGCCCCATATACGGTGAAGGTAGGAAACCTAATACTGAACTAATATTTATAATTCTTCCATAATGCTGGATTCGCATATAAGGTAATACTGCTTGTGTAGTACGAAGAATACTAAATACATTTGTGTTGAATAAGGCTTCTGCTTCTTTTACAGAGGTCTCTTCTACTGCACCAATTAAACTTGCTCCAGCATTATTAACTAAAATATCAATATGCCCAGCTTGCTCAATAATAAAGTGAATAGCTCGTTGGACAGAGTCTTCATCTGACACATCCATCTCAACAAGCTCTACACCTTCTATTGCTTGAGCTTTGACTTTATTTCTGACTGTACCGAAAACTTTATGGCCGAGTTTAGCAAATTTTTCTGCTGTCACTTGCCCAATACCGGACGAGACACCTGTAATTACAACCACTTTTGAGTTTGACATATGAACTCCGAATAATTTTTAAATTTGAATATCTAATCATTAGACCGCTGGTTTAGCTCCGATCTTGAACCAGATCGAATACATGGCTGGCAGGAAAACCAAAGTTAAAATGGTTCCTGCAAGCGTTCCGCCAATGAGTGTGTAAGCAAGCGTTCCCCAAAACACTGAGTGAGTCAGAGGAATGAAAGCCAAAATCGCTGCTAAAGCTGTCAAAATTACAGGTCGGGCGCGTTGTACCGTGGCCTCAACCACTGCATTCAAAGGATCTAGCCCCGCTTCTTTGTTTTGCTGAATTTGTCCAATTAAGATGAGCGTGTTACGCATCAAAATTCCAGACAATGCAATCAACCCGACTAATGCATTAATACCAAAGGGCTGCTGAAATAAAAGAAGTGTAGGTACGACACCAATTAACCCCAACGGGCTGGTTAAAAACACCATAATCATTGCAGCGATAGACCTCACTTGAAGAATGATAATGAGCAGCGTCATTGCCAACATGATTGGGAAAATAGGAAGCATGGCTTTAGTGGCTTTACCCGACTCTTCAATCGAACCTGCTTCAATAATGCGATAACCTTTTGGTAGATTTTTAATGACGGGCTGAAGCTGTTTGGTAATTGCAGTAGATACGTCTGGTGGTTGCAAACTTTCGGCAATATCTCCACGAACAGTTATTGTAGGTACTCGATCTCGACGGCGTATGACAGGTTCTTCCATCCGTACTTCAATTTTGCCAATTTGTGCTAAAGGAATACGCTGTCCATTTGCTCCAGTCAGTGTGAAATCACCAATTTTTGCAGGGTCTAGTCTGATATCACCTGCTGAACGAGCAACAACTTGCACTGTACGGATATCTTCACGCACAGATGTAATTGGAATACCAGTGAGTAAGAACTGTAATTGCTGTGCGACTGAACTTGATGTAAGGCCAACTGCTTGTAAGCGGTCTTGCTGTAATGTGAAATGCAGAGCTGGTACACGAGTTCCCCAATCCGTATTTACAGTTCGCATCATTGGGCTTGTATTCATAACTTGCTGAACTTGAGCCGCAATCACACGTAGTTTTTCTGGATCTGGGCCTGAAACTCGGTAAGCCACTGGATAGGGTGAATATGGTCCAAACACAAGTTGTGTTACACGTAGCTGTGCCTCAGTTGCAAGTCCATTTGAAATGGCTTGTCTTAAACGGTGTTTTAAGGCTTCACGTTCTTCCTGATTGTCAGTTCGTATCACAATCTTGGCAAAGGATGGATCTGGTAACTCAGGCCCCATCGAAAAATAGAAACGAGGTGCACCTTGGCCAATATACGATGTCACAATTTTTGCTTCATGTTGCTTAGATAACCAAGCCTCAACTTTGGCTGTCGCAGCACTTGTTTGCGTAATCGATGTACCATAAGGCATCTGTACTTCAACAAGCACTTCAGGTCGGTCCGAGATTGGAAAAAATTGTTTTTTTACCAATGCCATTCCACCTACGGCCAAAACAAATAGTCCGATTACACTACCAGCAACAAGCCATTTACGTGCAATCACACGTTCAAGAATTTGACGGAAACGGTTATATCGCGGGGTGTCATAAATTGCATCATGACCACCTTCAACTTTTTTAAAATTAGGTAACATTTTCACACCCAAGTAAGGCGTGAAAACCACAGCCACAATCCATGAAGCAATCAGTGCAATACCCACAATCCAGAACATATTGCTGGTATATTCCCCCGCTGAAGATCGAGCGAATCCGTTTGGCATGAACCCTACAGCTGTGACTAATGTTCCAGAAAGCATCGGCGCTGCCGTATGGCTCCATGCATAAGCAGATGCAGCTATTCGACTAAAGCCCTCTTCCATTTTTACGACCATCATTTCAATCGCAATAATGGCATCATCAACCAAAAGTCCTAAAGCAAGAATCAGAGAGCCCAGTGTAATTCGGTCAAAGTTTTTACCCGTTGCCAGCATCACCACAAAAACAATAGCTAATGTAAGCGGTACAGCCATAGCAACCACGACACCAACGCGCCATCCCATGCTAATAAAGCTTACAAACATAACCACAAGCAATGCTGCAAAGAATTTAATCATGAACTCATCAACCGATGAGCTAATATTGACCGCTTGGTCAGTCACTTTGTTTAAACTGATGCCTAGAGGTAAATCTTCGTTGATGGAGGTGACTTCTTTCTCTAATGATTTACCAAGATCTAAGCCATTCCATCCTTCGCGCATCACCACTCCTAACAGTAAGGTCGGTTCCCCACCATTACGAATCATGAATGTTGCAGGATCTTCAGTACCACGTTTAACAGTCGCAATATCTGACAATTTCAAAGTGCGGCCTTGAGCCGTTATCGGGGTGTCACGAATTTTTTGTAGCTTGTCAAAAGCACCATCTAATCTGACAAAAACTTGAGGACCTTTGGTTTCAATGGAACCCGCGGGAGTAAGCACATTCTGATTATTCAGTGCAGCAAATACATCTTGTGGATTTACACCTAGAGTTGCCAAGCGCTCATGCGAAAATTCAATATAGATACGTTCAGATTGCTCACCAATAATATTGACTTTCTTTACACCCGGTACATGAAGTAGCTGCTGCCGAATTGTTTCTGCATCACGGACTAATAATCTTTGCGCTTCATTTTTTGCCTTCAATGAATATAAAGCAAAAGTTACATCTGCATATTCATCATTAACAAGTGGGCCAATAACCCCAGCAGGTAAATTGCTCATTTCATCATTTACTTTCTTCCTTGCTTGATAAAATTCCTCCTGAACCTGTGATGGTGGCGTACTATCAAGCAAAGTCAGTGTTGTAAAAGCTAAGCCAGGTCTAGTATAGGTTTCTGTTCGATCGTACCAACGCAGCTCCTGCATCCGTTTTTCGATTTTTTCAGCAACTTGATCTTGCATCTCTTGAGCAGTTGCCCCTGGCCATGCAGTCACAATGGTCATCACCTTCACTGTAAAAGCTGGATCTTCGGCACGACCTAATTTAAAAAAAGCAACGATGCCTGCAATTGAAATCAAAAAAATCAGAAATAGCGTGATACCGCGTTCGCGTACAGCAAGGGCTGATAAGTTAAAACCTTTCTCACTCATGAGTGGTCCCCTTCATTTCCAACTGAAGGATGACTCGCTTGTGATGCAACACGTACCAATTCACCTTCGCGAAGCAAATGCGCTCCTAAAGCAACAATTCGATCTCCATTTTGAATATTGCCAGTGACATAGGCATATTCATCATCAAGCTGTTTAACCACAACGGGACGCCACGTTACTTTCTGAGTTTTTCCATTAATTACCCAGACCCCACTTCCCTTGCCCTTATCAAGCAAGGAACCAACGGGCACTTTAAAAAAATGTTGTGAACTCTGATTTTGATTGGCAATACGAACAGTAACCGTTGAACCTAAAGGAGCATTTGCTAAATCGCCTTCTAAGACGAAACGTGCCTCAAAAGTACGAGTAAGTTGATCTGCTGTATTTGATAACTGTCTAAGTTTAGCTGGGACACTTATATTTTCTTTACCGAATAGTGTAGCTTGACCTATAGCTCCTATTGCAGGACGTAATGTCTCTGGAAGCTGAATGATTGCTTCTCTTTGACCAGAATGAGCTAAGCGAATGACTGTTTGACCCGCACTGACAACCTGACCTGGTTCGACCAGTGTTTCCATAATCGTACCATCACCATCCGCAATTAAATCGGCATAATGACTTGCGTTTATTGCAACCTTTGCTTGGGCTTGGGCAGAATTTAGCTGTGCTTTTGCTGTATCTGCCGCGGCTTTAATTTGATCATAAGTTGAAGCAGATATAGCTCCACTTCCACTCAAATCACGATATCGAGCTTCATCTTTCTCTGCTTGTTCTGCACGCGCTCTAGCTGCATCTACAGCTTCCTGCTGGGCTTTGGCCGCAAGTTCTAAATCGACCGGATCAATACGCATCAGTAACTGACCGCGCTTTACTGTCTGGCCTGCTTCAACAAATCGTTTGATGACTTTGCCAGAGACACGGAAACCTAGATCACTTTCTACCCGCGCCCCTATCGTGCCTGTGAATGCTCTTGAATCGGAAGTGATTTCATCTTGTACAGTTGCGATTCGTACTAACGGCGCCGAAGTACGGGGGTCAGATTGCGTATTTTCAGCACAACCGAGCAAGAAAAAAGGAAATATACATATTGCTGTAAACGGAATAAGGCGACGATAAAGCATATTTGAGCCCCCCTTAACAAATTAATCAGGAGACTCATTTTTAATCAAGTGACCAATTTAGTCAATAGTCACAAATCTATTATGGCGATAAACTTCTTAGTACAAGACTAGAAAGCAAGACTGGAGCATCGGTGTTATATGAAATACTATGTTGTAAAAGTAGTGGGTGTAGATAGGGTCTCATCACTAAATAAATAGCCTTAACTGCTTCATCAATTGGCGTTTTTCTTTCAAAATCACCTGATTGGCGACCTTCTTGAATAATGTTCTGTACTACTTTAAGAATTCGATTTTCATAAGCGATTGTAGCATCCCATTTCTCAGAAGCAGCAGAAACAGCAATTTCATAAAGCTTACGCTCTTGAGAAAATAAACGAAGGCTTGCTTCAACAATTACTTTAAATAACACTCTTAATTTTTCAGCTGGATATTCAGCTTCATTAATAGCCGTATTAACTTCATCTTCAATTTCACGTAAACAATTGGCACATATCATTTCGCCAATTGCCTGTTTAGATTCAAAAAATTTATAAATATAAGCTTTAGAGAAACCTATAGATTTTGCAAGATCAGAAACTGTAGTTTTCTCATACCCATATCGGCTGAAATGCTCTGTAGCGGCACTCAGAATTTGATCTCTTACATCATGATCTTCTGGTCCTCGCTTTGAAACAGGATAACTACTCTTTTCTTTACTCATATTTTCAATTTAAACCTTTATCTGGAAGTGGCAGTTTAACTCTTGCGAAATGATATTGACAACTAGTGACCAAATTGTATTATAGTCACAATTAAACTATTGTTCAAAATCTCGCCTCGGGGGAAATATGTTATCTAGATCTATCGTTCTCCTACCCATCATTGTAAGTACTCTTACTGCGTGTACCGTAGGTCCTAATTATAAACGCCCTCATATATCTCTACCCGAGCAATACCTTGGCGCCCCCTTAAACTCATCAAATGACAATGACAAAGCAGATATTGCCGTATGGTGGCAAAGTTTTAATGATCCGCAACTGACTCGATATGTCACATTAGCGTTAAAACAAAATCTTGATCTGACCCAAGCATATACTCGAGTGACTCAAGCTCAGGCAGGATTGTCGGCAGCTAATGCCTCTTTACAACCAATAGGGACTGTTGGCACACAAGCAGCTAAAGTTTACCAATCTGTTGAAACACCTTTGGGGCAAGTTTTAAATTCAATGCCAAATTTTGACCGACATGGTCGTTCTTATGACGCAAATTTAAGTGCAACTTGGGAGTTAGATATTTTTGGAGGTCTTCGCAGAGATCGTGAAGCTGCTCTTGCAAATTATCAGTCTTCAAATGCAGGAGCCTCAGCCGTCCGTTTAATGGTCGCAGCTCAAACTGCAAATATCTATATTAATATTCGTGGCTTACAATCTCGATTAGACATTGCCCATCAACAATTAAAAACTCAACAGCAACTTCTTTCAACCATTAATCTTTTATACAGCAAAGGATTAGCTTCCGAATTTCAGGTCAAACAAGCTAAAGCGAATGTTGCTCAAGTTCAAGCTGTTATTCCTGTTCTTGGAATGAATCTAGACATTGCCATGAATGCCCTCGACGTTATGCTTGGAACCGTACCGGGAACTCACCGAGCAGAACTAGCAGAAGTAAAACCAATTCCCGTTATTCCTCAGATTATTGAAACAGGAACACCTCGAGATCTTTTACGTAGACGACCAGATCTCATCATGGCTGAAAGACAACTCGCAGCATCAAATGCACGCATTGGCAGTACGATTGCAGAATATTACCCAAAGGTCTCTTTAGGCGGTTTGATAGGTAGTGCAACCACAGCAAGTGGAAACTTATTTTCAAGTGGTGCCAATCAGGCAGCTGGCTTATTAGGCTTACGTTGGCGCTTATTTGATTTTGGTCGAATTAATGCAGAAATTCGCTTAGCCAAGGGCCAAGAAGCCGAAAAGCTCGCAGCCTACCAATTAGCCGTTTTGCATGCAGCTGAAGATGTAGAAAACTCATTATCAACTTTATCTAAAAGACAAGAACAACTCGTAGCACTTCAAGATGGTGAAAATGCGCTACACCATGCACAGAAAATCGCTCTAATTGCCTATCAAAAAGGGATTAACAGTCGAATAGAAGTATTACAAGCAGATTCAAATGCTTTGCAATTTTCAGATAGAAAACTTCAAGCACAAACTGATTCAGCCCTTGCAGCTGTAGCAGTTTACAAATCACTAGGTGGTGGTTGGCAACCCCAAGATTTTTAAAATCGATCCTGTTACAGAGATAGAAATATCCTTGACCAGACACTTCTAGAGCGAACTTAGACTATGCAGGAACAATCAATACGCCAGACATTAAAAACACAAGATTTAAATCAGGCGATTTTAAATGGGCCAATTACTCAAACAATGTTGAAACTGGCGTTACCCACGATAACTGTTCTTTTCGTACAGACATTGATTGGATTGCTAGAAACTTATTTTGTAAGCTCATTAGGAACCCCAGTAATGGCTGGTGTCGCCGTTGTTTTTCCAATTCTTATGCTTATGCAAATGTTAGCAAATGGTGGATTTGGCGGAGGACTCTCTTCAGCAGTTGCACGTGCCTCTGGAGCAGGTCGATTAGAAGATGTGCAATCCCTCGTCTGGCATAGCGTCATTCTTGCGGGTCTTTTGGGAGGAATTTTTAGTATTGTTATGCTCATTGCTGCCCCCACGATCTACCAATTAATGGGCGTTACGGGCTTAGCTTTAGATGCTGCTCTAAAATATTCCAATATTATTTTTCTAGGTTCACCTCTCATATGGGCTGTAGCACTCCTCTCCGCCTCATTACGTGGTGCGGGTGATACAAAAACCCCAGCTCGTGTAACACTTCTAGGTGGTGTCCTGCTTTTACCAATCTCTCCTCTTTTAATTTTTGGTTGGGGATTCATTCCCTCATTTGGCGTCGCTGGCGCTGGACTAGCGGTCTTAAGTTATTATGTTTTCGCTATCGTATATCTCATTAGACATATGCGTGCAACGCATAGCATCATCAGATTATCTACCAGCTCCCTTAATCTACATTTTTTCAAAGAGATTCTTGGTGTTGGTTCACTATCTGCAATTGGTGTCATTCAAGTTAATTTAACTGTAATCATCATCACCACTTTAGTTGGTCAATTTGGATCTGATGCAATTGCTGGGTACGGTATTGCTTCTCGCTTGGACTATATACAGATTCCACTTATGTTTGGTATCGGCTCAGCCATTATGACCATGGTAGGGATTAATTATGGCGCTGGACAATTTCAAAGAGCACAACATATAACATGGGTTGGAGTTTTTATTAGTTTTCTAATCACGGGTTCAATCGGTCTTTTCTTTAGCATTTTTCCCTCTCTATGGCTCAGACTTTTTAGTAGTGATCAAGCAGTTATACAAACTGGAATAACCTACTTACAGCATGTGGCACCTTTTTATGGCGCAATAGGGATTGGGATGGCACTGTACTTTGCAGGTCAAGGCTCGAAGCGACTTTTAGGCCCTCTTATCGCTGGCACCATTAGAATGATTATTGCCGCCTTTATTGGAAGTATTGCTGTATTACATTTTAACTTTAGCCTATCAACTTTCTTTCAGATTTTGGGATTAAGTGCTTTGACATTTGGCCTAGTGTCTTGTTTAGCAAACCTTATAAAAAATAAGTAGGTCTCTATTTAATAAATTAGGAAACTACCAAGGACTATCATTATTATGACAAAAAACAAACAGGTTCAGCGTGGTCGGCCTGCCAATCAGGCACTTAGCCAAGCGATCATTGATGCAGCATATGAGCTCTTTGACAAATTGGGTTTTCACACAGCAACAATGGAAAAGGTCGCTCAGCGTGCAAAGATTTCTAAAATTACCATTTATCGACACTTTAAAAGTAAAGAAGCACTTTTCGATGCAGTCATTGCAGCCCGTTGTGAAAGATTCAATATGCAGACTCTTTTTGAAGGACTCCAAGGTTCAGCCGAAGAACAACTCATGGCGGTGGGATCGTCGCTACTGCATACGTTATTAAGCCCAGATGTTCGTAGTGTCGAGGCTATGATCGTAGCCGATAAGACAAACCAAAAGACATTAAGCAAGCTCCATTACGATGCAGGCCCCACCCACGTCTTAGCCCAAATTGAGACCCTGCTACTTCAATTGCATACAAAAGCGCTTCTGAACGTGCCTAATCCTCTTCAATCTGCCCGAATGTTTGCCGCGCTTTTCAAAGGATCTGATCTGTTAATGATTGCGCGTTTTGATGAAGCGAGAGCAACGGACGATCATGAAATTGAATCCTATTGTCGAGCGGCTGTTAAAATGTTCATCGCTGCTCATAGTGGTAACGACTAGATGGGTTAATACGCCTTGTCGTTGCAAATAACACATTATTTTTAGCACCACTCATATAGCGAATATCAGCCTGTAGGCCCATATTTATATATATGTCTTAAACGAATCCCACAAAAAAACAATCCAGCACCTTTTCCCTCTCATCCACTTGATTTGAGTCTAAAAGCTGAATAATTGCGCCTTCGATCATATATAAAAACAGTTTGGCATCCTGAAAAGTCGCATCAGTTTTTAGTTTGATAAGTTGGCTATAGATTTCATTGATCATCCATGTTCTATATCTCACCGCGATTTGATAGGTGTTTGGATAGATCAGTTTCGTTTCAAAAATGGCTTTAAATAATAGAAAGTACAGCCCTCCTACATCGGTGTGTAAGAAATAAAGCTTTTTGAGTTTATTCCTAGCGTTGGTGCCTTGATCGTACTCGGCAATTGAAACCACTTTTTCTTTTAAACGTTCTTTCTGCACGATCAAACAAATCTCAATAAACCGCTCTTTTGAATGAAAAAAGTTATAAAAAGTCGCTTTGGTAATTTCACACTCTTTGACGATTCGATCTACCCCAACCGTGTGAAAGCCACGATGGTGAAATAAATCAATCGCCTTATTGATGACTTGTATGGCACGAGAAGAAAGCACTAAATTTGGCATAGTTTTACCGTTATAAATTCTTGTTGTTTCTCAGTGAGATACTTTTTTGGGAGAAAAAAAGGCGCAGCAAAGCCGTAAAGACTGTGCTTGGCACATCTCAAGTTTGTTGTTGCTAAGTTTTAAGTAAAAATGACTTTAAGCCTGAAAACCTTAGTGCGTTCAAGCTGCTTTAAATTTTTAAGCTGTGTCGTTATAGCTTTTGGCGTTGAGAGCCAAGAAATAATGGATGTGCAAAGCCAACTCCTTTTTATTGGGAGTTCTGCCGACATTAAAATTATGGTGGCAGAACGAGAAAGGGTTCGCGGACTGGGAAAGATAACCAGCACACCCGAAGGTGTCCCTCTCCCGTCCTACCGCTACGGGAGGAGACGAGGAGATGCTCACACAAAACTATCCCTCAGAAGGAATAACTCTGATGCGATCTTTCATCACGGTCCGCGACGACCGTCTGGCAATGTAGGCCAGCAGGCAAAGAATAGTGTCCAACCCTTTTGCAGTCAAGCACGCAAAATGCCATTTGTTTTAAATTAAATCATTAGAAAAGTACGGCTAAATAATGAGTGGATTATTGTTAAGTGGGGGGAAATAAAAACAGCCTTGGGAGGCTGTTTTTATTGGAGATGTTTACTATCAGCCAAAAAGATTAACGCCAGTTGTAGAAATTGGAGTTTCTTGATTCTTTTTTAATTGGCTGTATAAAGA